>QCTP01000009.1 GCA_003211115.1 Prochlorococcus sp. AG-673-M19 | reverse complement strand
TTAGCTAATTTTTCTGCAGATTTAGTAAAACCGGACTTGGAAATTAATACCGAATGAGTTCCTTTCCAATAAGATTTACCAGATGATATTTCTTGAACAGCTTTATTGCCTACTGGTTTTTTATGATTTTTACATTGAATACAAATTCTGAAGTTGTCAATAGAGGCAATTAAATCGACTCCTTGATCAGCCGTATTAGGTGTTGCTTTAACTCTCCAACCATTTTCTATTAGAATTTCCATACAATGATTTTCAAATATTAATCCTTTTTTATAGTTTTCTTTACTTTTGTTTTTTTTATTATTCTGTATAAGATTTAAACAACATTTTTCTATTTGACTAGCTATAAAAATAAACCAGTCCTCAAACTCTAAAATTCTATTAGCTCCTATTATTTCATCATTAATAACTGGATTAATCTTCCGATAAGAGTTCCATTTTTCAAAAAAAGGTTTTTGACCTGAGAATTCTTTTAAAATAACTTTTTCCCAAAAGTAAGGAATACCCTCTTTAAATCTTTTTGAACCATTATGTAAGCTTGTACTAATTGAATTTTCGTCCAATGGGGGATTCCCTATCCACTTTTTTAAATCCTCATTCCCATAAGCATCAGTATTTTTTAATCTAATTCTTTCCTCTAATAAATTATATTTATTATCATCTATAAGTTTATTTAACGTTTCTAAAAAAAAATTTGCCTTTAAGGCATTATTTAATTTATATCTTTTTTTCTTTGAAAAATAATTTCTAAAAATAGTTATTAAAATTAAGATAATAAAAGTAACTAAAATAATACTATAGATATTCATCTGATTTTTATGTTTATTATTTTAATAATTAAAAAGATATTGTTTTTCTAACTACAAAATCATTTTTTGTTATTAACGTAGAATTCTTTACATCAAAACCATTTATGGCAGATATCTCGCCTTTAATGCCTTCTAATGTTAATTGTTCAATAATACCCTTAATAACTTCATCCTCAACTAATTTTCTGTCAATTCTTTCAGGAGTTATATCGGTTAACCATTTAGAAGTCTTTTTTTTTACAACTTCTGTAGGATTAGTTATCTTTAAGTAAATTGCCATTTTTAAAGAACATATTTATAAATATTATAAGCTAATTATTTTTAATCTTTATTATTATCATTGCTTTCCCATTCAAGGAATTGAAAAATAATAATTGCAAATATTGAAAAGAAAACAACAAATAGACCCAACCATCCTATAAATTTGTTTTCAGTAAAAAGATTTGTAAGAGATGATGTTTCTTGATATTTTGATTCCATTTGATATTGATATGAATCGATAACTATAAATATGTTCTTCATTAATTAATATAAATTTAATTACTTTATATTTAATAAATTAACTTAAAATAGAATTATTCGTTTAACTTTAAAAAAGCCTTTGATATAAAATCAGGCCTTTTTCTAATAATAGAAAACTTATTTTTATCCACTAGAACCATATTTACCTCCGCCATACTCATAACATTTTTACTCTCATTAATGAATTTTGAATAGATTTTAATTTTCGGACTTTTACCGATATTGAAAATACTTTCAATTGTTATATTATCGCCAAGACACAAGGGGAGGATAAATTTTATTGATGCATTTATTAATGGCATCTCAAATCCCTTTTTAGTTAAATCAGAATAATTTATACCTACTTTAGAGAGAGCATTAATTCTCCCCTCCTCAAGCCAATTAAAATATGTACCATGCCACATTACACCAGCATGATCTGAATGTTGTGGCAAAACTGTTTTTTTAATTTCCCAAACTTTTTTTGTATTCATTTTAAAATTCAAAAAAAGTATATAATTTAATTTATAATCAAATAGTTTCCAACTTGTAAGTGATGTTGGGTTATCTTAATTAAAATAAAAAATTGTATAAAAAATATATTTTTAAAAATTATGTTTAATGGAAAAAATAAAGATAGAAAAATGAAGAAAATTTTTCAGTGGAGTGATTATCTAAATTGGAAGAGAATGAGCTCAACTCAAAAAATCAATTTTAAGAGAGCGTGTTTGTTTCCTTTTTTAGTTTATCTAGTTTATGTTTTTCTGATGAAATATTCAATTTCTATTCTTATAGTCATTGGTATTTATTACTTGTTAAGATTTAATAACAGAAAAAAATTAAACAAATAATTTAAAATAAAACCTAAAAAGTATTTATTTAAAAATGTTTTAATCTTAATTAATTTTTATTCTTAACTTTATTTTGATAAGAGAATAGTATTTAATAATTTTCAAATCTATGAAAAAGATTGCTTCATTTGTATGCGTTTTAGTTTTTACATTCTTTTTTAATGTTTCTTATTGTTTCGCAGACGTAACTGGAAATGAAGTAAAAAGCGATTTTTCTGAGGAATATAAATCAAATAATATAAAAAACAATCCTAAAGATAAAAATGATATTCCTAAAGCTTCCAATGAAGATATATTTGGTGATGAACAAGCTTTCCCATTTATAGCCGGCTTAGGAAAAAATGCTGCACATTAATTTATGAAAGCTGTTATTTTTGTTTTTATATTTAGGTGCTAAATATTGAAAGGTCTTAGAGTTTTAGAGCTTTCTGAAGCACTTAATGTCGAAAGTTCAGATCTTTTGGCTGTCTGTGCAATCTTAAAATTTAAAGCAACTTCGAGATTAAGTATGCTGACTTTTGAAGAATGTAAATTAATTACTGATTATTATGAGAAGAATTTTTAGATATTATTTCCTTATTAAAGTCAGATTAAATTAATTTATTTAATTTCTCTTAACATAGAAACAAGAGTCGCATGAATTTCTTCTTCCGTTATTTCATTTTTAAAATTTATAATTGCAGATTTGCCGTCATAATTAATCTTCATGCCTTTACTTGAAATTTCTTCCAAATAAGCTTTCTTAAAATCTGATATCTTTCCGTAATGTATGAGATATTTATGTACAGAATCAATATGATCCTTATTCATATGATTACAAACTCTTTTACTTGTAATTGAACTAATTATTTTCATTTTTAAAAAAATTTTTTTTAAGCTAAAAGTTTTTGATCAGTTTTTAACGATTCTATGGTTTTATTTATTAATTCTTTAACTTCCTCGGCATCAATTGCTCTTACTAAATTATTTCGTAGTTTTGTTGCTCCTGAGAAATTTTTACAAGTCCACGATATATGTTTCCTGGCTATTAATAAACCATGATCCCCCTTTTCTTTAATAAGTTCATCTAAATGTTCAATTATTAATAATAATCTTTCTTCAATATTTGGTTCTTTAAATCCTTTTTGCTTTTTAATTGCATAATCTATCTCACCTATTTTCCATGGAGAACCAAGGATACCTCTCCCAATCATTAGACCATCTGCATTTGTTTGATTGAAGCAATTAAGTGCATCCTTGGGATTTTTTATATCTCCATTTGCAATGACTGGTATTTCTAAGAGTTTTTTAATTTTACCGATCATCTCCCAGTCTGCTGTACCTGCAAAACCTTCTTTTCTTGTCCTTCCATGTATGGTAACCATTGTTGCTCCAGAATCTTGAAGATTTAATAAAAACTCTTCTATATTCTCTTCTTTATTATCCCAACCTAGTCTTGTTTTTACCGTTATGGGAATTTCGACTGCCTTTGATACTCTTTTTACTAATTCTATAGCTAATAAACGATCTTTAATTAAAGCACTCCCACCACCTTTCTTTGAGATTTTTTTTACTGGACAACCCATATTTATATCAATAAGAAATGCTCCAGAATCTTCCGCTAATTTAGCTGCCTCTGAGACTGCATATGGTCTATTATCAAATATTTGTACGCCAACAGGACCTTCCTCTAATTCAAGTTGTTTAATTTTTCCTGTACCATATCCTTTCTTTAAACTTGTGGCATTTATCATTTCAGTAAAAAGTAATGAATCAGGCGCCCATCTCCTTACTAATTTTCTAAATATCTTATCTGTAACTCCAGCTAGTGGAGATAAAATTACTTTACTTTTAATTATCCTGGTTAAACCCTTTCCTTTTAATTTTATGACTGAAGACATTCAAAAATAATTTGCTTAATAACTTTTATTTTAATTTGACGAATAGCTAATTAATAACTTTTATTTTACTTTCTTAAAACTTTTATTAGATTCTTTTTTTATTGTCTTAAATAGTTGCTGCATTTGTTAACTTACTAAAAGGTATAAACGTTTTGGTCTTTTATTTTTGTTTCTTTTATTATCAATTTTTCTTCCAATATTTCTTTTTTTTGCTCCTACTAGTGCTTATGCAATTCAAGGTAGCCTCGATTTGTCAAGTGCTCAAACTTCAGTAGGTAAAAGATTTGCTAAGGTATTTTGTGATGCTAAAAAAGAGGGATTAGATTCTGAATCTGCAAGTGAATATGCTTTAAATAATACATATTTAAAATTTGCTGCATTCCCAGATGATGATCAATATTTAGATGATCTTTGGAAATTTACTTCAAATAATATTCAAGATGATTGTGGAGATAATATTAATATTAATGATTTAGCTGAATTAGAATTATTTTTTAAAGAAGAAGGGATTATTGCTTCAAATAGAGAACTTTATTTACCCACATTTGAAAATAATTAGCCCTAACTTTTATTATGTACTAAAGTATATTTAGAATATAAGGATTTGATGAAATTTTTAGGTTTGAATTCTCCAGAAATTTTTTTAATTTCAGTTATAATTCTTTCTATTTTAGGTCCAAAAAGAATAGAAAAAGGCTGGTTATTATTTGAAAGATTTTTGAAGTTTCTTCTTAGTAAAGAAGAAGCAATACAAGCAAAGTCAGAGGAATCAGAAGTAATTGAAATTAAAGAAGATGTAAAGTCAGAGGAACCAGAAGTAATAGAAATTAAAAAAGATGTAAAGTCAGAGGAACTAGAAGTAATAGAAATTAAAGAAGATGTAAAGTCAGAGGAACCAGAAGTAATAGAAATTAAAGAAGATGCAAAGTCAGAGGATTCAGAAGTAATTGAAATTAAAGAAGATGTAAAGTCAGAGGAACCAGAAGTAATTGAAGTTAAAGAAGAAACGATAAAAGCAGACTTAAATGAACAAGAATCTAAAGCAAAAATAAATAAAAAGGAAAAGGTAAAAAAAGATAAATAATATCTGTATGTATTTAAGAATCTTAAATAATTAGATTTTATTCATTTTTTTAGATTGACAAGATCAAATAAATATATCTTTTTTGAAAATAAAAATTATATATATTAGGAATCTAATGCGACTTCAATAGCAGCTATTAAATTATCGTCAAATGGTTTAACATTAGGTTTAAATCTAGCTATTACATTACTATCTTTACCAATTAGGAATTTCTCAAAATTCCATTCAACATCACCTTTAGGTTCTGTTTTATTTAGGGTTGTATAAGGCTCTGTAGTTTTGCCTTTAGCATGAACTTTTTCCATAATTTCGAATTCAACTCCGTATTTTGTTGAACAAAAATTCTTAATCTCAGAAAGAGAATCAGGTTCCTGATTACCAAAATCATTACAAGGGAAAGCAAGAATTCTTAAACCTTTTTTTGAATAAATGTTATGTAGCTTTTGAAGATCTTCATATTGCGCAGTATTGCCGCAGTAACTTGCAACATTTACCACTAGTATTACATTATTTGAATATTCTCCAAGTTTTTTTGCCTTCCCCTCAGCCGATTTAACAATTGTATTTTGAACATCAACTAACATCTTTAAATTAAATTTATTTATTGAAGATAGCATTGAATAAATGTTTCTGTGTTTTTTTGGATATTATTTTTATTTTTGAGTTTTAGTTAATTTTTTTTTATATTATATAATTGATATAAATCTAGCAACAATAAATTTGGATCCTTTAGACCCTCTTACTGAAATTATTCAATCAGGTCAAGCTTTCTCCCCTTCAATAGCAGTAGAAAGAATAATATGGGTATTGATGGGATTTTTCTTTCTTGGGGCTATTTCAACATCAATTACAAGAGGAATGAAGCAAAACAATTGGTTTGGAAATAAATTATTTTTGTCTGGGATAAAAGCTTCTAAAAGTGAAGATAAACTTACCAAAAAACTTTCTGATGAAGGTAAATAGAATATAGTTATTCAATTATGAATAGTTTTAAATTTAGACATAAGAGAATATTATTACTTGGTAGTGGCGAACTTGGAAAAGAGCTAGTTATTGAAGCTAAAAGATTAGGACTAGAAGTAATTGCTATTGATAAATACGATAATGCACCTGCAATGCAAGTTGCTGATCATTCTTTTGTAATTGATATGAGTAATAAAGAAATACTATCTAAAACAATAAAAGAACTCAATCCAGATTTTGTAGTCCCAGAAATAGAGGCTCTATCAATTGAATCTTTAAAAGAACTTGAAAAAGAAGGTATAAAAATCGTACCAAATGCTAGAACTGTCGAAATAACGATGAATAGAGATAAAATTAGAAATTTAGCATCAAATGTATTAAAAATAAAAACTGCAAAATTTAATTACGTTTTTGAGTATGAAGATCTTGAAAAAAAATCATTTGAAATTGGCTTTCCCCTTTTGCTTAAGCCTCTAATGAGTTCTTCAGGTAAGGGACAAAGCTTAGTTAAAGGTAAAGAAGATCTTTTAGAAGCATGGAATCAAGCTTTGGTAAATTCAAGAGGGAAAGTTGTTGGAGTAATTCTGGAGGAATTTATAGCCTTTGATTATGAATTTACTCTCTTAACAGTAAGAAAAGAGAATGGAGAAAATGTTTTTTGCGAGCCTATTGGTCATGAACAATTTAAGGGAGATTATCAATGTAGTTGGCAACCTATGGAGTTGGATCAATTCTTGATTGATGATGCTAGAAATATGACAAATCTAATATTAAATAATTTAAATGGTGCAGGTATCTATGGGGTTGAATTTTTTGTTAAGGAAAATCAAATTATATTTTCAGAATTATCTCCCAGACCACATGACACAGGTATGGTTACTTTAGTCAGTCAAAACTTAAATGAGTTTGAATTACATTTAAGGGCATTTTTAAATTTACCAATTCCAAAAATATCACTATTAAAACCATCAGCTAGCAGAGTAATACTTTCACATGAAGAATTTAGTAATCCCTCATACACTGGATTAAACGAGTCATTAGAACTAGAGAATACTAAAGTTCTTATATTTGGAAAACCAACTGCAAAAAAAGGAAGGAGAATGGGGGTAGTCCTTTCTTCAAATGATGACATAAATATTGCTCGAGAAAATGCTGATAAGTCAGCACTTAGAATTCAAGTTATTTCCTAATATAAAATATTAAATTAATGTTATGAAAAAACTACTTATTTCCTTTGTTTTTGTTTCGTAATTTTGTAGGTACTATTTAAAAGTATTATTGTTTTTCCTATGATAGAAAATTATAAAGGTTGGGATATAACATTGACATGGGATGATAATCATTCTTTTTTCAAAAATTCTTATAGAAATACTAGTTATAATCAAAAAGAAAAGTGGAAAGGAGTCAATTTAGATGGTAATAGTATTTATGGAGGATCTCTTAAGGAAATAAGACATATCATTGATTATCCACGTTTACATAAATAGTTTATTTTAATGATAAAAATTAATTTTCCTCTTTCTGATTATTATCATCTATAAGTTCGTTTGCAAGTTCTCTAAGATCACCTTTAATTGATACCCAAGTGAAAGCTGCAATAAAAATTGTAGCTGATATTCCTATTGTGATTGTTTCTATAGGACTCAATCCTAATGCAATTGCAAACATGTAAAATTAAAAATTAATTTATTATATTCCACATTATTAATTAGTTTTAATAGATTATTTTTTTGAAACTTAATTTAATTATTTAGAAGTAAATTTTCTTTATAAATAATCTTTAAAATATACTTTTAATTTATTTATTAATTAAAATTTAAATTTGTAAATTTGTAAAAATAGAGTAATTATGAAGACTAAAAAATGCCCTCAATGTAAAAATTTAATCTCAATAACGGCACCAACTTGCCTCTATTGTGGAAGACCTAATAAATTTGTAACTAATAATTACGTTAAAAGTAAATGGGATAAAGATTATAAGGACAATAAAAAAAATATTTTAAGAGTATTAATGTCTAAGAAAAGATTATATATTTTTATAATTGTCTTAATAATACTTTTTATCAGTATATTTCAATAAAATAATTATTAATTTAAAATCGCATCTATAACTTCTCTTGTATTAAGTGAAAGCTCATTATCATTTATGAATTTAAGCACTTTAAATATATTATTTCTATAAGGTTCTTCATATTGCTTAAAAGTACTAAATATCTTTAAAAACCTTGAAATAACTATTGGATTTGATTTGTCAAATTCTATGATTTTATTAGCTACAAATTTATATCCAGATCCATCTATAGAGTGGAATAAAGAATTTCTTGTTACGTAAGCATTTAATACAGATCTTAAAGTATTTGGTGATTTGCTATCAAAGTATTCGTTATTAAATAAATCTTCAATACTTTTTTGATTTTTATCTTCCTCTATAGAGGCTTTAAAAAAGAACCAATTGTCTAATACTACCCGATTGTTTTTCCATTTTTTAAAAAACATATTGGAAATTAATTCTCTTTCCGGACAATTAATTCTAGTGAATACATTTAATGCAGCTTTTGAAAGAGTCATTGAATTGCTATTTACATAATTTATTATTGTAGATTTAATTTTTTCATATTTACTATGTAAAAGTAACTTCCATATTGTTTCGATTAGCTTTCTTTCATCTTTTCCTTCTGGCCATTTTTTAGTTAAATTTTTATCAATTTCATTAAGCTTATTCAGCAATACTTCTTGCAATTGAGTACCAAATAAATAATTTAATTCATCAATAGTTTTATATATTTTTAATGGATCTATATTTTTAATTTCTGATTCTATTTCAGAAAAATTTGGAATACTAAGTATTTCAGATAAGAGAGATAAATTTATAGCTTTATTATTAATAATTATGGATTTTAAGGTTATGATTAATTTTTTTTCAATGTTTAAATCTGCTTTTTCATATACTCTATTACAAATTATTTCCTTGTAGATACCTTTTATCGTGTCATAAATAGTGAAACAATCTGTTTCTAACTGTAGTATTAATAATTTCTCATCAAATGTAGTATCTGTTTCCCATTTAATAGGCGCCGAGAATTCACGAAAATATGTAATTATTGGGTAATCAAAATTGGTCTGTATGTTTTCTAGAATGAATTCTCTTTCTTTTTCTTTTAAGATAAAAGTCTTATTTATTTTTTCATGACTGCTTAAATATATTGCAATATTAATTGGAATAATTAGAGGTAAGTTATTATAAAGTGTTTTTTTATTTGGATTATCTTGAGAGACTTTAATTTTAAGGACTTTTTTCTCTTTATCCCATTCTCTTTTAAACTTAAGTAAGGGCGTACCATTTTGTTTATACCAAATTTTAAATTTCTCAATATTTATTTCTTTATTATTCTCTAGAATCTTTTCAACAAATTGATCAATAGTTGCTGCTTTACCATCATAATCGGTAATAAAATTTGTAAAACCAATATTAAAGTTGTCCTCTTTCACTAATGTTTTAAGCATCCTTATTATTTCGGCTCCCTTTTCGTAGATTGTTGTTGTATAAAAATTGTCTATCTCTAAATATGTTTCAGGTCTCACAGAATGTGATGTTGGGCCAGCGTCTTCTCTAAACTGTGATTTTCTAAGGTATTTAGCATCCTCAAGTCTTTTTATTGAGCGATTATGAAGATCTGCTGTAAATTCTTGATCTCTAAATACTGTTAAACCCTCTTTTAATGATAATTGAAACCAATCTCTACAGGTGATTCTATTGCCCGTCCAATTATGAAAGTATTCATGTGCTATTACACCTTCTATTCTTTCTAATTCTTCGTCAGTAGTAGTTTCTGAATTTGCAAGTATTAATTTAGAGTTGAATATATTGAGACTTTTATTTTCCATCGCGCCCATATTAAAATGTCTTATTGCGACAATATTAAATAATGATAAATCGTATTCGAGATTATATTTTTCTTCGTCCCATTTCATTGATTTCTTTAATGAATTGATTGAATGATTTACATATTTTTCATCACCTTTTTCTACATATATATTTATTTCTACTTTTTTATTAGATTTAGTAATGAAGTAATCTTTGATGCAATTCAGTTTCCCCGCAACTAAAGCAAAAAGATATGAGGGCTTAGGATATGGATCTTCCCATATCACTTCATGCCTGTTGTTGTTAAGGTCATTTTTATAAATTAGATTTCCATTTGATAGTAATACTGGGTATTCATCCTTATTTGCCTCAATCCTTACTTTATATTTACTCAAAACATCAGGTCTGTCAGAGTGGTAACTAATTCTTCTAAAGCCTTCAGCTTCACATTGAGTAGTAATAATTCCATTACTTTCATACATTCCTAAAAGTGAAAAATTATCCTTTGGTTTTATTGTTCCCTCAATCTTTATCGTAAACGTTTCATTGACAATGGATTTAATTAATAAACTCTTATTTTGTATTGAATAGTATTTCTCTTCTAATAGAGATTCATCTAAATATATTTTTTCAACAAATATGTCTATCCCATCAAGGATAAGAGTATTAGTATTAATTTTTTTTTTAATTAATTTAAGTTCTGTTTTAACAATTACTTTCTTATCTTCAATTATAAAATCTAAAAAAATATTAGGAATTTCATAATCAAATAATATATAATCATCTAATTTTGTATATTCCTTTGTATTCCTATTATCTGAAACATTTATCATTTTTAAAAATTTAGGAAAAGAATAATTTATTAAAGACTATCAATTTGTATAATAATTTGAAATTAATTAAGATTGTCCTATTTGACATATATGTTCCTTAATTACTCCGGAAGGTAGTAACTCGTATAATGTTGGATTTTTATCATTAACTAAATTATCCTTATTAATTTCGTATCTCCAATCCCATTTTTTGTCAGTAAATGATACATAATCCTTTCTTAGGGAATATGGAAGCATAAGCTTTTTCCCGTCCCAATCTATATTTATAAATGCTCCTGGTTCAATTTCTGAAATAGTTTTAACTATTGAAAAATCTCCATTAATATTATTTCTAATAACCAAGTTGAGATTTATGTTCTCACACAAATAGTTTGTGTTTAAAACCAATAGAAGAATTGTTGAAAAGAATATCAAATTAACTTTTAACCCCTTTTTTTTTATTTTAATTAATATTGTTTGTATGATCTTTAAATTTATAAATATTTTTTAAATAAAGTTTCTTTTATATCTTTACCGAATCCATACTTTTTAAGTTTACTAGGTTGCATTTTATTTCTTCTTTATATTCTTGTACAGATATAAATTTGTTTAAAAGTCCAGTATATTTAGCTTCTCCTCCTGCTGTACTAGAAAGTATATATTTTGGATTAAAAGTGTTTAATAATTTTGGAAGGACATCCGCACCCTTTACAAATGGTCCAAATAAAGGTAATTCAAGGTTTATTGTTGGAGTTATTACAGCATCTATTTCTTGGGATTTCAAGTTTTCATCAATATATCCATGAGGCTCTATATAAAAACCTCTCCCTTCAAAGTCCTTTACGATATATCCATTTTCTATTTGTGGTACTGGAGCGCCAGCAGTAGCTTCAATTTCTAAACCATATTGATTAATTTTTTCTGAGGGTTTAAGAACTTTAATTGATGTAAAACCAGATTTTTCAAGAATTCCTTTTGCGCTATTTGGACAAATAATATCTATGTTTTTTTTAAATTTTTTTAATGACGGAATATGGCAATGATCAGGTAAAGCTTGTGTTAAGAGAATTAAATTAACTTCATCTTTAATTAAAATTTCGTTATCTAATGTACCTTTGAAAAACCATTCGCCTGGAGGGAATACTAAATCACCAGTAAGCCAAGGATCTATTATTAAGTTTGTTTTATGGAATTTGATTAACCAACCATTTGATCCAAGATATGTAGCCTCAAAAGCCATTATTTAATATATACCTTAAATTACTATAAATTAAATTAATAAAAATTGAGAATATAAACTTTCAAGAATTTTATATATAGCACTAGATCTTTGATATTTATATCTAAATTTCTTGATTAAATTTAAAAAAAAATTAATCAAGAATGTTGAGCTTCAGTTAAAATTTGAAATGATTTCTTTTTGAGATTAAATATAAGTACTTGATTATCTTTTGAATTGCTATTAAATCTCTCCTCTTTAAATGATTGAATTGGAATTAAAGCTAAGCCTCCAGTTCCAGAAAATATAATAGGTATGGTCACATTTTTATTACCATTCATTTTTTGTAAATCTATAGCTTGAGAAACAATCTTTCTAGCTCTTTCAAATCCGTGGTGTTCAATCAATTCAGACCATAAAGAGTTTACAGACTCATATTTTGAAAATTCAATTTGAAAACTTTTCATTAAAAAAAATTTAAAAAAACTAAATGTTTTAAAAAAATTATTTATTTAATTTCTATTTTTGAAGCCATCCATTACTAATTGCAACATGTCAATTACATCTCCATCAGTTAGATCTAGATCTTTTTTTAAATCATTGCATGTTAAATTGATTTCTAGTGCCGCTTCTGCCATATGATTTACTTTCTGATCTTTACCTCCTAAAGAAATAAATGGATTGAAGTTTTCTATCATTATTGTATAGATATTATTCCTATGTTCTAGCTAATAAATATTAAATTATCTTTTTTTCATTAATAAGCTTATAACTATGTCATTTATCAGTTTGGTAGAATTTAAATTTTTAAACTAAAGATGTTGATACACCTTTTGAGATTAAGGCAAATCTTCTAGCTCTAACAAGGAAGGGAAACAATAGTTTTGTCCTTTTGTTTGATTTAAAGATATTTGACAAAAGTTTTAAAAGTCTTCCAGATGGATTATTAATTTCATTACATATAGTATTTATTGCTTCAGATCCATGAAAGATGTCATCACCTTTCAGAAGAATCGCTCCTTTATCTATGTCATATCCTTTTTTTAGAAGAGAGTTTGTAATGATATGATTTTTTCTGGCATCTAAAATTGAAATGTTTTTTATCTTACTCTTAAGTTCCAGTAGTTCCGCAAAGTGATTACAAAAAGGACATTCACCATCATATATAAATGTTAATTCTTTTTTCATGAAATTATTTTAAATGAAAAAAAAATGAATTGTTATTTATAAATATAGTTGAAAGCAATTCTTTTCAAGAATTAATTAAATTTAGTATTAAAAATCTATCCTTTGATCGAATTTGCTTTAATTACAAAGAAATGTCTCAATTTGGGTATATTTACCTCAATAATTCTGTATGCTATCTCCGAGATAAATGTATTTAAAATTCATGAATTTATTAGCTTCATTCGCCATAGGCGGTTTTAATCCTTGGGCTGCAGGCGTTGGGATTGGTTCCTTAGTACTTTTTGGACTAGTTGGTTTAGTTGCAGGACCAAATCTTAGCAAATTTGATACTGACGAATAAACCATTATTTATTATTAAATTTCATTTTTAAAAGACTCTTTATGAGTCTTTTTTTTTTAATTAAACAGTTTTAATAATTTTTTTTTAAAGTTAAGGCATATATAAAATTAAATTAAATTAAATCTAATGTTACTAAGTCCATTTGCCCCCTTAGCATTTATTAAGATTAGTTCCCTTAAAGCTACCACATTCTTTTTGTTGATTCTCCTTATAAAGTCAAATTTACTTAGATTAAAGGGTGGTTTAATAGGAGGTCTTTTTGCTTTGATTCTAATTTCAGGAATATTGGCTTCCACCACAATTGCAGTTGGATCACTAATTTATGCATATAGAGTAAAAAATAAGACTAATGTAGACAATGGAAACGTCCAAGATCTTGAGCCAGTAAATATATAATTTTTAATATTTTATATCTTTATTAAAAAGGTGTGCCAGGTACAAAATGTAAGACTAAAAAACCAAATCCTGCTGCGAATACAATTGAGACTGCAATTATCAGTAAGCCTGAAGCCATTCCACCTTCTTTGAAAGCCATTAAATTTGTTATTTTTATTAAATATAATTCATTAGGGATATTTAAGTAATTGTATTAATTACTCAAATTAACCAAATTTATTATTTATTGTATAGAGCAGCAAAAAAATCGATGATAATGAAACTATAAATCCAAATATAATCAAAATATTTGATCTCTCATTAACTTTTTTAGCAAGAATTTTGGTAGATGAAGATGAAGGTACTTTTTTATCTTTATCTTTATTAATTAGATTTGAAAAAGGTTTGTTCACATTAAAAAATAAATTTTACGGATCGTTAGCTCATTGATTTAAATAAGTCTTTATGATAATCGACAATGTTTTGACAACTGATTACAGGTGTGAACTCCATATGAATGCCAAATTTTGCTCTCCAAGGGGCAAAATGTTCAAATATTTCTTTATCACTATAAGCCTTACATAAACAGACTACTCTTCCTTCCCCAGGGGCATGAACTCTGAATAGCATTTCAAACTTATCAGTCTTGTCAGCTTTGGCCATTTCACCATTTTCCCATGCTTCAACAAATAATTGGTAGGCTTTTACTTGATTATCAATATCTGGGAATTGACAGTCTGCAAGAAATAGTTGCATTTAAGTTTTTAACAAATTCTTATTTATTATCCGTCAAAAGCTTATTTATTTATCGTACTGTTTTAATTTGAACATGTATAGATCAATTTTTTTTCTTTACTATATGAAGTGTGAAGATAGGATTTCTAAGAATTTTCCAATATCTTTTTTATACAAACTGTCAGTAATCTTTAATGAGAACAATTCATTTTCGTTAATTTCCTTATCTTTATGATCAAAGTTCATATTGCCCTTAAATGTAATATTTTTCATAAAAATAATTATTACTACTTAAAATTTAAGCAATATATCTAATTAGGCAATTATCTTTACATAATGTTTTGTACATTAAGCAAAATTACTTATTTATCAATAGGAATTATATTTAAAAGAATTTAAACCTAAATTAATTTATCCGTTACATAAATTACGGTGTTCAATACACATAATATTACAGTAATTAATGAAGCTAAAACGGGCAGTATATTAAACCATAGTTGAGACGTTGTCATAGAAGAATCTATTGGCAATAGTTTCTCCTTTGTTTTAAGTTTTATTTGAAGCCAAAAAATTGATAATGGATATATTATCTTTGCAAAAGTAATAAAGTATGGAAATAAATACCCTTTTCTTGAGTAGAGTAAATATCCTGAAAATAGATATACAGTCCATAATAATAGCCTTTTAAATATTAATATGTCTTTATTTTTTCTAATCATTATTAATTTAATAAACTAAAAATTTTTTATTCATCTTATATCTTTCAAATATTATATTCTTAATAATTATTTTTTCTTTACGAATTACTTCCCAGTCATTTTTTAAGAATAAGCCATAACTTATTAAGCTTGCCTCTGTAGATAATGAAGTTAGACCTTCTGCTTTTGCTTCTTTTTCTAACTTATGTAGCAATATTGTCCCAAAGCCTTTTCTTTGTGAATCTCCTTTGCAATATAAAAGTGAGATTCTGTTTTTGGGATACCTTGTGCCAAACCCAATAATCTTCCTTTCATTGTTGATAAGCCATCCTTTCCCTTGATTAATTGACAAATTAAAAATTTGATTATCCCAAGCTTGGCTTGCCCAAGCTCTTTTTTGTTCTTGAGTATAAATTCTCTCATCTATTGACAATATTGAATCAAAATATAATTTCTTTAATTCAAGTTGATCTTTTTTAGTGATCTGTTTTAAATTCATAATAATAGTTTAAAAAAAATGATAAATAAAAATATTGTGGCAATAGGAGGGGGTGGTTTTGGACGCTCTTTAGGTGAACTTAAAATAGAGAAATATATTACATCATTAGTAAAAAAAGAGAGACCAAAAATTTGTTTTATACCTACTGCTTCTGGGGATAATGATTTATATAAATTAAATTTTTATAGAGCTTTTTCTAAACTAAACTGTATAACAAGTCATATAGATTTTTTTTCAAGAACAGTAAATTTAGAACAAAAAGTTTTATCTCAAGATATTATTTACGTTGGTGGAGGAAACACAAAAAGTATGTTGGCGGTATGGAAAGCATGGAATCTAGACAATATTTTGAAAATTGGTTATGAAAAAGGGATAATAATGAGTGGCGTAAGTGCAGGAGCAATATGTTGGTTTGAAAAAGGAATTACTGATTCTTTCGCTGATAAATTACAGATTATAGATTGCTTGGGTATTGTCAAAGGGATTGCTTGCCCTCATTATGATGAAGAAAAAGAAAGAGAACCTTTTGTTAAGGAAATAATCAAAAAGAACAAAATTAATTCATGTATTTGTATCGAAGGTAATTGTGCTTTACATATTAAAAATGATTTCGATTATGAATCTATTAATTTTGGAAATAAAAAAAAGTGTTTTAAAATTTTAAAAAAAAATAATGAATTTATTCACGATTATTTTTAAAATCTAAACATTTTAATCATTAATAATAAAATTAAAAATTAGATTAAATATCCTCATTTTTAGCAATTGATACTAATTCAACTCCTTTATACTTAACAAAAGAAGCTGTCCATATTTCTTTCGAAAGATTACCTAAATACTTTAAAAATTGATTTGTATCTCCATCTCTTATCCATTCGGATTTAATAAATGGAAGTTCTTTTTGCATCCTTTTTGGATGCATATGTACTAATAATAGCCCTTTATCCTCAGAAACTCTTTTTAATGCACCTTCATCACTTCTTTGAAAAACTCTAAGGAGAAGATTTAAAATTACATCTTCCCCCAGTTTATTTAGATTCCCATCCTCATCTAAGTTGTCTTTAATTTCTTTACCACCTAAGGGCATAGCCCTTACGTCATTTTGCTCAATTAATGCAATAGCAATTAAATAATCCTGACTAGCCATATTTTTTTGTAATCTTGTTTTGATTATTCTAACCTCTCGAGCACATCTTAGATTTGATTTGATAAGTAGAATTTTATTAATAGAAACCAAATATAAAATATCATTTTTAAATATTTAATTATTATTGCTTTATAAAAAATTTTTTTAAATTTGGATATTATTTATGTTTTTATTTCATATGAAATCTTTTTATATTTTACTTTTAGGTTTATTTATAGGTTTATGTGCTTCATGGCCAGGTATTGTTATTCCAAATAACTGGAAATGCTTTAAGGATATAATTGATAAATCAACCAAAGAACAAATATCTTTGAAAGCTGCTTTAGCCTTATCTCCAAATTACTTATTAAAACGTAATAATAATAGTAAAACATCAAAATTAAGGATTATTAGTGATGCCTGCTTCCGATAAATAATTCGAGATTTAAAAACCTTTATAATATAAATATGATTAATAATTTAAGATACGAATTATCTTTTAAAAATATCCCCCAACTTGAAAATAAGCTTAAATTCTGTATTTCAAATAAAATTAATAAAATTAATATCCCATGTAAAGGGTCTATCAAAAAACAATTTCTTAATGATGTTATCGAATATATAGGTGAGAACTATAAAGAATTAGATGTGATTTATCACTATAGTCTTTATCATCAATATACTAAAAATAGAGATATTTCATATACAAATTTTTTAAATTTTATTAAAAAGTGTAATACTTTTAACAACAAAGAAATTCTTCTTGTTTCAGGTTCTAATAAGAAAAAGAACTTTGACGTTTTGGATGTAATGAGAGATTTTAAAAATGATAATAACCCAAAAATTAATATAGGTATTGCTTACAATCCTTACTTAAAAAATTACTATAATTTAGGTGGAGAAAGACTAAGGTTTGAAAAAAAAATTTCAACAGGATTAACTAAATCAATCTGGCTTCAATTTGGTACTGATACTAAATTACTTAAATCAGAAATAATTCATTTAAAAAAATCTATTTCGAATAATACAACTAAGAATAATGATCAAAATATTAAAATTTATGGTAGCTTATTAATCCCATCAAAACAATTTATTTCAAGGTTTAGATTTAGACCATGGAAAGAGGTTTATATTTCAGATAAGTATTTAAATTCACTTCATGATTTTTATAAATTTACAAATGAGTTAATTGAAATTTATTATGAAAATAATATTTGTCCTGTGATTGAAACTGAATTTTCTTCTTTAGATAAATTAAATGATATTTATAATTTACTAAAAAAATGAATACATTATTTTTATGAGGCATGATAACTTATATGATTTTGTAATAATTGGAGGAGGAATATCTTCATGCGTATTTGTATCTAGTCATATAAAAAATGGTTTTAGTGGAAGTATCGCAATAATAGAAAATGGGAGAAGTCTTGGTGGTAGATCTAGTACAAGAAAAAGTTTTAAAAATAAAGGATGGCAATTCAATCATGGTTCACCAAATTTTAATATTTGCAATAACAATAATGATCACTTATTGAGGGCTTTCATACAGGAATTATTAGATTCAAAAATCATAGAATCTGACGCTTCAGATTTAATTGAATTATATAAGAATCCTTTATTTGATTCTAAAATAGAGTCTGATTTCCATAAAGGATCTAATTATATATCAAGTACCTCAATGTCTGAATTATCACAAAATATAATTTCTTCTCATGATTTGAGGAATCAAGTCGACTATTTCTTTCAAACTTTAATTGTAAAATTAGATTTTGAAAATAATCAATGGATTTTAATCTCAAAAAATGGTTATAAATTTAAAACTAAATTTCTTGTTTGTTCTAGTAATTTACTTTTACATAAAAGGTCTTTAGATATTTTGAAGATTAATCAAATTCCACTGAGGAAGGCTATTCCATTAAATAAAAATAAAAAAATTGATAGAATAATTAGTCTTCTTAATGAACAAGATTATATTAAAAGGTTAACTTTTATGATTTATACAAAACCAGATTATTCTTATAAAGACAACTATAAAAAAAGATTTAGAAATTTTCTTTTAAATAATTCTTTAGAAGATAAATTTAAATTTGAAAGAGTTATATTTCAAAAGCAAAAAAATAATAAATTAGGTATCGTAATTCATATAAAAAATAAACAATTTATAACTGAGTATATTCAATCTAAAAATAAAGAGAGACTTAAAGAAAAATTAGTAGATAACTTCAACACTTTATTTTATAAAAGCAAATATATTAATAAATTAATGAATTATCAAGATATTTCTTCAATGATATGGAGGGCTTCTCAACCCACTGGCTTAGCTATTCCTGAATATTTGCAAGTTTGTGAGAATCATAATATTGCTTTTTGTGGTGACTGGTTTGATTTAGAGGGCTTTGGAAGAATTGAAGGAGCAATTTTGAGTGCCTTGAAGTTGTCTTATAAAATTAATTCAATAACTTAGTTATTTTTATAAGCAATGAGTTTATGTCAGTTTTCTTTTTTACAATAATTTTTTTTAGGTAATTATTAGAATTGATTTTCTTTTGATTTTTATAAAATAATTCCCATGCTTTTAAAAAATCCCTTTTTGCAAAATTTTTATTTTTACCTCTTTCGATAAAATCTCTTTTAATTGCTCTTCTCATACATGATTGTTTGTTAACTTTTAAATTGATTAAAATACAACTATTGATTTTCAATGATTTCAATATTGATTGTCCAAATATTCCTTCTACGATAACGTATCTTATGTTTTTAGTATTTTTATACTTTTTTTTAATAGATTTAGCTTTGAAATTATATTCATATGAGAAGTTAGAGAATCCATTTTTTAAAATAAATTCAAGATCTGTTTTAAATAATTTACAGTTGAAACTTATTTGCCTATCAAAATAACTGTTTATTATTTTTGATAATAGTTTGCTTATTATCCCCGTTTTATAGTAATTATCAGTATTTAAAATTATTCCATTTTTTAATCTTTTTAAAATAATTTTTGAAAGTGTAGTTTTGCCACTACCAGAAGGTCCACTAATAATTATTAATTGCATCTTAAATATATAATTGAATTATATTGTTAACTTGTATCTGTTAATAGTAAATATAATAACTATTAAAAAGTCAATATAGAATTGATATTTAAAGCAATTAAACCATAATGATATGTTCCAAAATTTATTTAAATTATATGGGATGAAAGTTAAATCTATTTCTTCAATTTTTGACTGAGAATAAGTAAAATCAAAAGTAAAGGATATGGAAAATCTTCCATGTCAAATAAAAATAATGGTAAATCACAAATTGAATCTACCTTTAAAACAATTATAAAATCGAACAGAATAATTAATCCAAAAAATTTTTTCTTTTATAATATCTATAAATTAAAAAGTTATTTAAACTAATTTATAGTTGCTCATTAGATTTTCTACTTGCATGTTAAATAAATATATGTCTTTATATATATGTAAATAAAAAATTATCTTCTATTAATTCTTCCTAAATATAATTAAATTTTTTAAAAACTTAATTATAGATTTTTGGATATTAGAATTTAATAAAATTACCTAATTTCTGAATAAATGATTACTAAATTCTTAAGTAAACTAAAATCAATCCTTTTTAAGAGTGAAGGATCCTATGTAAATGAAGCTAAAACTTCTACATCGAAAACTAAAAAGAAGTCAGCCAAGTCTTCAAAAAATACTAAATCTACTAAATCTAAAACAAGAAAAAGTGCAGATCCAAAAAAAATAATTGAATCTTTGAAGGCTATGCCAGGTGTAGGTTCTAAGAGTGCAGAGGCTTTTTACAAGGCTGGTTTCAAAACGCCTAAATCTATTCTTTCTGCTAAAGATGAAGATCTTCTTGCTATCCCTGGAGTAGGAATTAATCTTGTTAAAAAACTAAAGAGTATAAAATAATAACTTTTTTAATTTAATTTTCCTGTTTAAAGTTCCGTAATTTATCTCCTTCTAGCTTTTCTTCGTTGCTGTAATTTTCTCTTATATTTTTCAATAGGAGTTTCATGATGTCTCAATCTTTTTAAATCAGCAAATATGCCTGATTTTGAGACTTGTCTTTTAAATCTTCTGAGGGCGGATTCAATACCCTCATTTTCACCTACGGTTACTTGAGTCAAAATTTAACAAATAAAATGTATTATATCATTTTGATTGTACTTTAAATGATTCTTCCTAAAGAATATTTTACTATAAATTTAATTATGTTTATTTACTTTGTACCCAATTTAAAAAATTCTTTTTTGGGTTATTAATATCCTTCAAGGTTTGAAAATAATTTCTTGACCAACTTTCCTTAGGTAGACCGACAAATAACATTAAATTTAGAGGATATTCATTACTATCTGAACAATTTCTAAAATCATCCCTAAATAAAAATATTTCTTTTTTAAGCGCAATAGCAATTCCTAGTTCTACCATGACTCCTTCATCAGGTGGATTACCATTGACAATCGCAAAAATACAATCACATGATTTTAAATCCTCTAGATTGGTCTTAGCTAATTCATAAGCCCAGTTTTTTTTGTTATTTATTAATTCTTTGGTCCTCTCAAAAGGTTCATAAACTTCCACATCCAGATCATGAAAAATTTTAATGAATTCAGGCAAAAGTGTTTTGGTTTGTTTTGAAAATCCATATGGATTAGCTAAATATAGTTTTTTTTTCATTTTATACCTCTTTTTTTATTATATTCTTTTTCCTCTTTAAGCTCATTATTTTTATTTTCCCATGGAAAGACAATCCATTCTTTTTTATGGGATAATTTTACTGTATTCCACCAAATAGGTTTCTTTTTACTAATTAGTACATAGAAATTTGCTCCTTCAATATCTTTAAAACTACTTAATGTGATCCCTGTTTCAAAAACATCATCAACAATTAATGAATTTTTTATGGGCTTTTCAATTAGTTGAATATTTAATTTATGACTTAAAGCTACTGCAAGACATAGGCCACCTCTAGGAACTCCATATATCCCTGATAATTTCCAAAATTTGCACTGATTAGCAATATAATCAACACTTTTATCAAATTCATTCCATGTGAAATACCTTGTCATTCTATGTAATTTTATTTTCAACTATTGGAGCATAATTTGATGCAATTACACTTAAAAGTGCTACCACTTGTTCATTTGGACAATTAGTTTGATTTTTTAATTTTTCGCATTCTTTTATTATGTTTGAATATATTTCTTCTACAATTCCATTCATTTGATCTTGATTAAATGAATATGGAGTATTCATAATTTTATTAATGTATTTAGTTTTAATTTTACTTAAATATTCAATGAGTAAACATTATGATTTTAATAAAAGATGAATTATTACCACATTGGCTCGTTCGAACTACTATTTTTTACTGAATATGGCTTGAAGTTGTGAAGTTTTTCGATTTCCATAGCCCATTTTTTTGAATCCCCTTTTATGCTGTTGCTTTTAATAATATTTGTTAATGGCACTCTTCTTCTTAATTTTAAAAGACCAAAACAGGTTTCCCAAACTTCCTTATCTTTATATTTGTCCAACCAGAAATCGTATATATTTTCTAAAATGTCTAATGGAATATTGAAAGAAATCCCCTTAGGAGGTTGATCTAATGGCATATTATTATTTTTTAATTCATTTATTAAATTAGCTAAATTTAGATTTATTGCATCCAATATAATTTTTGCCGATTCATCTCCAATTAATTCTTTTCTATGGCATTCCAACAGACTTTTGTCATCAAGAATTTGTGAGTTATTACTTTTGACTCCAATAAGCCAAAAACCCTCATCATTCACAACTCCACTAGCTAGAAAAAGATATAAATTACTATTTTCCAAGGAAATAAACCATTTCTTAAGTTTTAGCATTAATGTACAGTAAATAAAATATCTTTACTCTTAATACACATTAAACATATCCTCACGAATGAATTAATCAATTGATATTATAAAATTTTGCCATGTTTGATTGGAAAGAGCTAAGGTTAATGTTAATTGATCCAGTTGATTTACTAGTAAGACAAATTAATTTAACACTTTATAAAAATAAAGTGGTAAAGCTTATTTTTTCTTAGGGAATAATTTACCAATTTTTTCTTGTTGAATTAATTCTTTTTCTGTTCTAATTTTTTTATCTTCTAATGACTCCTTATTTGTACTTACCGCGTAAATAATATAAAAAATCATTCCACTAAAAACCAAACCTATAAATAAAATAATAAGGCCGAGAGGTTCTGAAGGACTAAAAATTTTGAGATCTATTCCTGAATTGAGAAGAATTATCATCAATAGGGTAATTAGTTAAATTCTTTTTAGTTTTTATTTAACTTCTTCATAACCAAAATAGGTTGTATTATCTGAATTTTTATATCCGCTAGCAGCTTCTTGTGGATTCTGAGCATCAATACTCCTTGCTTTTGCATGGATCATGTTAAATGGGAAAATTATAGCCCCAACAAAAAAATGGAGTATTAAGAAATCAGACGGTAATCCATTAGACCAATCAGGAAAGAAAAGGAGTGTCATTAAAAAATGTCCCATATATTTAAATCAAAAATTATTTATTAAGATACTATTACTAAGTTTGATCTATATTAGTTTATATTTAATAAATTGAAATTTAAATTTAAATAGTTTCTATTTGATTTAATTTGTTTTAAAATTTAAGCTTTTAAAAAAGTTTTAGTATTTTTTATTTATAATATTATATAAATGATAACTAAGTCGATTGTTAGGATTCTTTTTCACTTTAATACTTTCTTCGATAGTATTGTTATTTCCTTTCACTTCATACGCATCTCATACTTCTGACCCTACAGTATCTCTTCTTCAGAATAGGATATCAAATAATTTTTCCAAAAAGTTTTGTAATTCAATACAAAATGGTTTATCAAAGGATGAAGCTATGACTTCCGCTATTATTAAAACTGAAAATATAGTTTCATTTTCATATAATCCTCAAAAAAAATGGATTGAAAAAGAGGATTTAGCTAATCAAATTTCTATTAAAGTAATAAATAATTGCGGTTGGTCTTTTGGATTAATTGGTAAGGAGGGAATTGATTATTTTAAATTATACTTTTTAGAAATCTATGAAAAAACGACCCCTGAAAAAAAACTATCTAGTTAAACCTTATATTATGAATAATATTTCTGATAAAAACATAATAATCGTTATTTTGGTTACTGTGTTTATTGTTTTTGCATTTGTTTTTTCAGTAAAATCTCCTGAAAGAAAGGTAATTGATTCTCCTATAATGTGGAAAGAAGATTTTTCTAATATCTCATTTTTTAAAAATGAAAAAGCCGAAATGAAAAAATCTTTTTATATTTAAATATTTTTTTTTGGAAAATAATTATTTTATAAATTAACCTTTTAAAATGTTTACTATAAAATATTAAATAATTAGATTTTATATTTTTAAAATTTAAGTTAATAACTTACTTTATATAGTTTAGTAATACTTCAGCAAGCTTTAAATCATCATTAAACCATGCTCTGATTGCCATAGATCTTCTTGGGTCATAAAATTTTTGACTTCTGTACCAGTCGAGTACTTCAGAATCTGATTTTTTCCCATTACAGGATAAACAACATGGAACACAATTTCTAGTAATACTTTTACCTCCTTTTGACATTGGATGTAAATGATCAAGTGATTCAGATGGGTTGCCACAATAAATACATTTATTTTTAGTTAACTTGTGAAGTGAGTCTCTCCAGTTTTTATTGCTTATTTTGGGACATAACTGATCAAGGTAAATTGCATCTTGTTTATGCATAAAAGTCTTGATAATTAATAAAATAATAACAGTTTTTTATAATTTCTGAATATATATATAAGTTCAAATTTTTAAAATATTAAATGTTGATATTATTTAATTAATATAAATCTTTAACAAGTAAAAATATTATTTAATGTTATTACCTTTTATTTATTTGCAAATTAGTAATGAATTTCATTTATATCATAACTTTTTTATATTCTTAATCTCTTTTATTTCTAACACGTTTTCAGCTATCTCTGGCGGTGGTGCAGGTTTAATTCAATTACCCGCCTTGCTTTTATCTGGTATTCCTTACTATCAAGCTCTCGCTACTCATAAAGTTGCAACTGTAGCTCTTGGTTTAGGAGGATCCATCAGAAATTTTAAATCTCTAAAAAAAGATATTCATGTTTTATGGCAAATTATATTCTTTGGAACTCCTGGAGTTATTTTAGGATCATCTATTGTGAAATTGCTCTCAGAGCAATTTCTATATTCAATATTAGGGATTTTTTCAATTTTTTTAGCCTTATATTCCTCATTAAAACCGACTTTAGGAATGAATTCTATAAACAACAATATTTATTTTCAATTGAAGTTGAGATTTATTATACCTATATTTTTAATTGGAATCCTTAACGGTTCCGTCTCTTCCGGTACTGGGTTATTGGTGACAATGTTATTAATAAAAAATTTTAAGATGGATTTTCTTAGAGCTATTAGTTTAACTTTTTTTACAGTTGGTATTTTTTGGAATGCGATAGGTGCATTTTTTCTTAGTAGAATTGGGATAATACCAACGAATTTATTATTAATTCTTATCCTAGGATCTTTTACTGGAGGATATTTTGGGGCACATTTATCAAATATAAAAGGGAATAAACTAATTAAAAAGACTTTTACAGTTGTATGTCTGCTCGTCGGAATAAGTTTGTTAATTAAATCAATAGGCTTCTGGAGATGAATTAGCTTATGGCAAAAGCTAAAACAGCTGTTGTAGTTAAAAAAAGGCCCACAGCTGCTGTCGCAGTTAATAGTGATAAATCCATTTAATAAGCAATTTTTAAGATATTAATTATCTTCTTTGATGGTAGATGTATTAAAAAATACTTTATATATGAAAATGTAATTTTGTGCTATTTCTAAGATTTATTGCAAAAAAAAAGATCTCACATTTGTGAGACCAGGTGATGGGGAAACTTATTTTTAAACGAATTCGTATAAAAATGCAACCCCCTATCCCTAGCGGATTAGAAGTGATCAAACCACACTACAGGTAGTGTCTTTTTTTGATTTATCTAACCTTCCTCGCCATAGTGATAATTCTTTGTAATATTTTATTTTTTAATAGCTATAAGAATTTAAATATTTTGCTATTTTTACTTTCTAAGCTTGTTAATGGTTAGATCCAATGTATTATTCGTAGGAGTGTTTGATAAACAAATTTGATGGTTGAATTGACTCTTCTGGCACTTTTAAATTTTGTAGGTGATAATTTCTGTGAATATAGAAATTTAGGTCATGATAATTATAAATCTTTACTTCTTTCTTATAGTGACGCTAGTGAAAAGTACGGCCCGTTAGAAGTAAAAAAAGTTATTGAGAAATCAGATAATTTTAAAGTTGCAGCAATTGCCATTGCAGCTATTAAGTGCCCTCAACATATTATGGAATAATGAGATTCGAAGTTAAAACCCAAAATGATGACTTTTCGAAATCTTCTTTTTCTCTCTATTTAGCGTTTGTTTTTCTTTCATTTATAATCATTCTTGTTAATCTCTCAGTAAAATTAGGAACTATTGCAAAACATTATGAAATTAATTATCTTTGTAAACTCCTTATAATTGAAAAGTCATCGACCAACTTCAAGAAATTATCAAAATTATCTCACATAACTTCTAAGCAAAAAATGTGGGACTTATGTAGAGAAATTGGTAAATAAAACTAGCTAGAGGCGGAGGTATAAAACTTTAGAGCAAATAACCAAAATCTTCTTGAAACCAAAAAAAATATTCCAGAAACTATTAGTTCTAATAATATTTTCCATTGTTGAGCTAGTCCTAAGAAAACTTCAGAGGGGATTGTGGTTATGAAGGCTATTGGTACAAAAATACTAAAAAATATTCTTAATGAAAGTGAAAAAGAATTCAAAGGAAATCTTCCTACATAAAGAAAAGAACGTAAGACTTCTGTTGCATTCCATGTTTTTACAAACCAAATTGTTGTCGTTGAAATTAAAAACCATAAGCTATATAAAATTACAATAGAACAAAATAATGTTGTGAGGCACAAAATCAAAAAACCTAAATTTACATTTATTTGATTAATTCCTATACAGAAAATCAGAAGAGCTAATCCTAATATTATTTCTAAGAATCCAGATGGTGCAATTTTTTTTAATGAAATAAAAAATTGACTATCTATTGGTTTTAGAAGAACAAAATCTAGGGTACCTTCTCTAATATGTTTTACTATTTCTGTAAGGTTTGGATTGAACCAGGTATTAGTAATTCCATTTAGAATTGTATAGATCCCTTGAATAATTAAGGCTTGTTCAAATTTCCAACCTCCAATGTTATCAGTACTTTGGAAAAATATACTTAATAGAAATATGCTACCTATTAAGCTTAAGATTGCAGTTATAAAATCGATTATTATATTACTCTTATATTCCAATTCTGAAGCAACAGAAGTGAATAAAAATAAAGAATAAATTTTTATATATTTTTTTATATTCATGAGCCCATTGCAGTATATTTTTTTGTTCCCAATGACCATATCCTTTTAAATATAGGGAAAAGAACAGAAATCCAAAATATCTGCATAACAAATCCATAAATTATGTTTGTCTTGTTCCCAGATAATATATTGGCTGGAAAATCAATTAAGTAAGGAAATGGGGTTATGTATATCCATGATTTTACGTATTCTGGGAATGATATTACTGGCGCTAATAGTCCTGAAAGGAAAAGAGTTGGGATAAATAATAACCTTTCAATTGCAGAGGCCTTTTCCGTCCAAAAACATAAACAGGCTATTATTGATTGAATTAAAAATTGAATTATAAAAGAAAAAAATGTTGATAAGCATCCTAAAAAGAAAACATATAAGGTTGGTATCCAGATACTTTCAGGATTAAAAAGAAAAAAAATTAACGCGATTATTATTGCAAAAGGAAAGCGAGTTATTTGTTCTGCTATATGTTGAAAAAAATATCTAAAGAAAGGGTTTAAAGGTTGAATCAAATAAGGAGAAATTTTTCCTAAAAGAGCATCTTCTTCAAATGTAAATACAACCCAAACCACGGAAAATTGTCTTACGAAGAATGCACTCAAAAAATATCGAGAAAGCATTATATTACTTACGTTAATAGATTCATTTAAGTTGTTATTTGTCCAGATATTAAGCATGAAAAAAGGTATTATTCCTGATATTGCCCACAAAGCTATTTCGACTCTATATTCCAACATATTTGAGTACTGTACTTTTAATAGAGTCGTAAGTTTATTACTATTTATATTAGACATTTATACCTTTTTCTTTACTAAAATATTTCCAATTATTTCGTCAATTGGCGGTTCATTTATATACAAATCTTCGATATCAAATTTGTTAAGAATCTCATTTAAAGCAGATTTAAAAGTATCTTTTTTAATTGTTATTGTAATTTCTTTTTGATTTTTATTTTTAATAACGAATCCAGAATTGCTTAATTTAATAGCATCTTTATCCGTCTTGCATACAATTAAAACGTCTTTGACAGGAGATATTTTTTTTAATAGTTTGTTCAGCTTCCCATCATAAGTAATACATCCTTCGTGAATACATATTACCCTCTTGCATAAAGATGTAATATCTTTCATGTAATGACTAGTTAGACATATAGTTGCATTTGTTTGTTTATTATAAATTTGTAGAAATTTCCTTAAATTTCTTTGAGCATTTATATCAAGTCCTAATGTGGGTTCATCTAAAAATAAAATATTTGGTCTATGTATTAAAGCAGCTAATAATTCAGCTTTCATTCTTTGCCCTAAAGATAATTTTCTAACAGGTACATAAAGCTCCTTTTCAATTTCAAGCATATCTGACAACTCTTTAATTCTTTTTTTAGCTTCTGTTTGTTCTATGTCATAAATTGCTGCATTTAAGTAGAAGGATTCTATAGGTGGAAGATCCCAAATTAACTGTTGTTTTTGTCCCATTATTAAAGTTATATTTTTCAAGAAATTAGACTTTCTTTTGTATGGCAAGTTACCTGCAACCGATAATTTACCTCCGCTTGGGTAAATTAAACCACAGAGTATTTTAAGAATGGTTGTTTTCCCCGCACCATTAGCTCCAAGAAAACCAACTATTTCTCCTTTCTTTATTTCAAAATTTATATTTTTTATTATTTCGATACTTTTGGTTTCTCTTTTAAAAAAATGCTTAAGTGTTCCTTTTAGTCCAGGTTGTTTTGTAGATATATCAAAAGATTTTGATAAATTTGAAACCTGAATAATATTTTCTGACATATTATTTAATTTAAAATTTAATTTTTATTATTTAAACTCTAGAAAATCTAATACTTATTAGTTTGAAATCACTATTGAATTATAGAATATCTTTCAATGAAAAAATTAACCAAGTTATAAAATTGATTGGATTCAAAAGTTTATTGGTTTTTGTTTTAGGCTCATAATTTATATTTCTTAATGCATAAAATAATAAATTATTATTTTCATTTTTAGTTTCTTCTTTTATGATATTTCCTTTCTCATCAAGATACTGAATTTCATTCTCAAAAAACCATTCTTCTTTACCATTTGATAGGTGGAGGATTACACCTATACCCTTACCGTCAGTGATTTTGAAATCCTTTATTGTGCATTCTGATGAGATATTTATTGCTTCAATTGTCTCTTTTGTTAATCTATCTTTTGTAAGATCTAGATTGATCTTAACTTTATTTCCTATCTTTACTTTATCTAAAATTGTCATTTATAGGTCATTATACTCATATCATTTTAATAATTGTGAATATGATTTGAATTCATATATTTATTATTACTTATTTGAATTTTTAAACACGGCTTCTAATATTTTTTTAATTGATATTGCTAATAATCTTAAAAAAACAGAGAAAATTCCTAGCCAACCTAATATTATTGCAATTGATAATAAACTTGAACCAAGATCACGTTGTAAAAATTCCTGCATATAAAATGAATTTTTTATATTTTAATTTATATTTTTAGATAATTAGTTATTAAATACATTTAATCATAAATGGGGTTTAGTAACGTATATTTTTGCCATGTATTTGATGATTGTATTTAATAGGCTAATATATTGATATCTAAAAAATAATGCATTGGAGCTTTCTTTTCTTTCATATTTAGGTTTGTTTTTTATCCTAATTGGTTTTATAATTCGAATTGATTTAAAAATAATTGTCCAAAAGGATATACAGAAAAATTGATTTTTACCCAAAACATCATTTAACAATTTATATATATTCATCAATAACAAATTTATATAGTTTAAGTAACAAATCTTCAGTTTTATTTGGATTTAAAAATTAAATTGACATTTAGATTTATCGGAATAATAATAATCAAAAGTATAAATTCTTACTATGAATAGCGATTTGGAAACTTTTAATTATTTTGTTGATGACCTTCTTTCTTCTGAGGCAAATTTGTTAAAATATGAACTTGATATACTTTTAATGCAAAATCTTTTTAATTCTAAAGACCTAGAAGAATTTAAGGACATAGAAATTATCGAAGATAGTTTTGTTGCTTGATAATTTTTATTATGAAATATTTTTATGAAAAATTATGGGTTCCTTTCTTTGGTCGAATATTATCGAAATTTGTTTTCTTAATTGAAGGTAAACAAACAAAAGGTAGAAATAACAAAAATCCTTAGCTTTAACCTAAGCCTTGAATACTTTTTATAAGTATTTGATGTTTTATATATTGAAAGCAACAAAATATATATCTTTAATTAGATAATTTATGCATGGTTAAAGTATCTAAATAAATAGTATATTAACTATCTTTAATTTAATGAATAATAGCACTTTTTTAAAACCATATACTGTTCATTATAGAGATTTGCAAAATCTTAGAATAGAAAATTGTTTTTATGCATTAGATGCCTATGAAGCAAGAACATTAGCTATGGAGTTCAATAAATATATAAAAGAGCATCCCAATAGTATTGATTTAATAAGATGCGAAAAGTAATATTTAAATAATAGATATTTGGAATTTTAAATTCTATACACTTAAAAATTTATCAATAACTGTTTGGCTTAATTCACTTGTGTTTCCACTCGCAACGATACCCCCCCTTTGCATTGCATAGTATCTACTTGCTTGCCTAACAAAATGCAAGTGTTGTTCAACTAATAAAACTCCGATACCAGTTTCCTTAATTATGAGATTTATAGCGTTTTCAATATCTAATACAATATTTGGTTGAATTCCTTCAGTTGGTTCATCTAATAATAATAATTGTGGTTTTCCAAGCAGTGCTCTAGCTATAGCAAGTTGTTGTTGTTGTCCCCCACTGAGGTCTCCACCTTTTCGTGAAAGAAAGTCTTTTAAAATCGGAAATAAATTATATATAAAAGGATCTATTTTTTTATTTTTGGATAAACCACCTGGCAATGATTCCATACCTAACATTAGGTTTTCTTCAACAGTTAAATAAGGTATTATTTCTCTACCTTGTGGAACATAAGCCATTCCTTTTCTTGCACGTTGATGGGGAGCTTTTCTATTAATATTTTCTCCAATAAGGAAAATTTCACCTCTTTTAGGTTTTAATAAACCTATCAATGATTTTAATAATGTAGTTTTCCCTACGCCATTTCTACCTATCAAACAAACCATTTCTCCAGATTTTACGTTTAAATCTACATCTCTAAGAATATGACTTTCTCCATAATAAGTATTTAATGATTTTACTTCTAATAGGCTCTTCATAATTATTCCTCGGGTCTCCCTAAATAAACATCAATTACCTTTTTATCGTTCTGAATAGTATCCATCGTTCCTTCACATAATACAGTTCCTTGATTTAAAACGGAAACATTACTATCAAGTCTTCTTATGAATTCCATATCGTGGTCAATAACCACTACTGTATTGTCACCTGATAATGATTTTAATAAATCTGCAGTTAAATCAGTTTCCTCATCAGTAAGACCAGCAACTGGCTCATCTACAAGCATCAAGTCTGGCCTCTGTCCCACTAGCATAGCGATTTCCAACCATTGTTTTTGACCATGTGATAATGAACCTGCTTTTAAATTGTTCTTATTTGATAAATTAACAATTTTCATCAAATATTCTATTTCATCTATTTGTTCATTTTTTATATTTTTATTTATAAGATTTAATGGACTTTTAGGAGTACTTACAGATATCTCAAGATTTTCCTTGACGGTTAAATTTTCGAAAACTCTTGGACTTTGAAATTTTCTTCCTACTCCAAGACGTGCAATCTTATGTTCTTTTCTTCCTATTAATGATTTTCCTTTAAAAAAAACATCACCCTTAGTGGGTTTTACTTTACCTGTTATTACATCTAAGAATGTAGTTTTACCAGCTCCATTTGGTCCAATTACAGCCCTAAGTTCTCCTTTTTTTAAACTTAGGTTTAGATCATTTAAAGCTAGAAACCCCTCAAAACTAACAGTTATATTTTCTAAACTTAAAAGTGCTTTAGTATTCTTATTCATTTTTTTATCTCTTCTATCTCATTCTTTATTTCTAAGCTTGGGTATGTTTCGATTTTCCTTTTAAGCCCAAATCTCTGTAGAAGATTTCTTGGTCCTTCGCCTTGAACCCATCCTAAAACTCCTTCTGGCAAAGCAGTAACTACTAGAATAAAAAGACCTCCTTGAATAAACATCCAACTGGCGGGTAAAGCTTCACTTACAAGGCTCTTTGCATAATTAATAAATACTGCTCCAAGTATAGCTCCTAATAAAGTCCCTCTACCTCCAACTGCAACCCAAATAACCATTTCAATTGAAAATGGCACTGTCATAAATTGAGGTGATACAATTCCTGATTGAACAGTATACAAAGCTCCTGATATTCCTGCTAAACCACCAGCTATAGAAAATATTATTGTTTTAAATAAGACAGGATTGTACCCTGTGAATCTGACTCTTGGCTCATCATCTCTGATACCTATAAGAATATTCCCAAATCTTCCTTTTACTACCCATTTTGAAAAAAACCATGCCGCAATAACTAATAAGGCTGTTACCCAAAAGAAATTTCTTTGCATTGATTCTGAACCAACCATTTGTCCAAAAAATTGAGTTACATCAGTTTTTAATCCGTTGGTACCATTAATAAGTTTTTGTTGCCCATTAAAGAAATTAAAGAATACTAAAAGAGCGGCTTGGGTAAGTATTGAAAAATATACACCTTTTATTCTGTTTCTAAATACAAGAAATCCAAGCATTCCAGCAACCAATGCAGGTATAACCCAAATTGCAAATAAACTAAAGATTGGAGATCTAAATGGTTCCCAGAAGAAAGGTAAATTATCTACACCGTAAAGTCCAAAAAATTCTGGAATATTATTCGGAAATTCAGAAGAGCTTGTTATCTGTAAATACATTGCTGCACAGTAACCCCCAAGAGCAAAAAATATACCTTGTCCAAGACTCAATAAACCAGTAAATCCCCAAATTAGATCAACACCCAAAGCCACAATAGCTAATGATAAATATCTACCAAGAAGATTCAATCTGAAAACAGGAAGAATTGAAGGAGCTGCGATAATAAATGCAATTATTATCACCCAAATAACAAAAGTTGTTTTTTTGCTTAGTTTTAAATTTTTAAATTCCATTAACTCTCAACCATCCTTCCTTTCTGGGGGAATAAACCAGTAGGTTTGAATTGCAAAAATATTACTATTAATGCAAAAATCATAACTCTAGCCATACTAGTAGTTGCAAAAAAATTTATTGTATTAGATAGTGGTAGAGGCATATCAGGCCATATTGATAAAAGACGACCGGCTCCAATTAAATCAGTCATTATTCCTATTCCAAATGAGGCAAAAATTGTACCCAATAGGTTCCCTACACCTCCTAAAACTACAACCATAAAACATCCGACTATATAATTACCCCCTACATTGGGTCCAACTGAACCCAATAGGGATACAGCAACTCCTGCAACTCCTGCCAATCCAGAACCGATTCCAAAAGTAAGAACATCAACTTTTTCAGTTGAGATTCCTAGACAATCACTCATTTCTCTATTTTGAGTTACTGCTCTTATCCTCATACCCCAAGCACTTTGATTTAAAAATAAAGTTATTGCAATTACTGAAATTAAAGTAATTATTATTATCATTAATCTTGTTTTTGGGAATGCTGTTCCAAGAATTTCTACTTGACCTCTCATCCAGGCAGGAGCTGTTACATCCACATTTCTTGCACTAGCTCGACTTAATTTGCTAACGGAAGATGAAATTAAATTACCGGAGAGAACGCCTGCTAATGCTGCAAATATCCATGAACTAAATTTTACATATTTAAAGTTTATAGACTCTTTTACTTTTGATGAAAATACTGTTGGTAAAAATAAACCTATTATGAGACTTATTATTAGTCCTGTCCCATAAGCTAAAGGGACACTGCGGACGAATTGTTGAAGGATAAGGCTTACTCCCCATGTTGCAAGTAAAGTTTCTAATGGACTTCCGTATAACTTTCTAATTACAGTTTTTTCTAAAAGTATTCCTACTACTCCACTGACAATAAATGCAAAAAAAATAGAAACTATAACGTATGCGTTGTAATAGGGTTTTAATATTGGGAGTTTGAAAATTAATTGAGTTACATATGTAGTGTAAGCACCTAGCATCATAAGTTCACCATGTGCAAGATTGATTACGCCCATCAAACCAAATACAATAGCTAAGCCCAAAGCAGCTACAAGTAAAACAGATCCGATCGCTACACCGTTGAACAAACTATCAAGAAGCAATTCCAATTTTATAAGAAGAAAATTTAAGTGGATATAAGAAGAGGAGGCATTAAGCCTCCTCTTCTTTTTTAAGAATAAGCTCTGAAATTAAAGCTTATATCTCTCTCCTTTAGATGGATCTGTCCAGTCACATGCATAGCCTTTTGAACTTGGTTCAAATTGGTTCCACGCTTGTGGGTATACAACTCCATCAGTTTCTTCAAGAATCTCGAATCCACCTTCTGGCTTGATTAAACCAATTCTTACAGTTTGAGCAAGGTGATGGTTAGGCATAACTTCAACTGGTCCTTGAGGAGCATCGAAAGTTTGACCTACAAGAGCTTCTCTAACAGCACTGTTCTCAAATGTTCCTGCATCTTCTACTGCTTGTTTCCATAAATAAACCATGTTGTAAGCAGACTCCTGTGGATCAGCAACTACTCGGTCACTTCCATAAAGAGCTTTAAAATCAGCTGCAAATTTCTTTGACTCAGGTGTGTCGATAGACATCATGTAGTTCCAAGCACCATAATGGCCTTCTAGAAATTCAGGTCCAATAGTACTGATTTCTTCTTCTGCAATAGAATAATTCATTACATAATATCCATTGCTTGGAGTAATCCCAGCATCCTGAATTTGTTTAAAGAAAGCGACGTTTTGGTCACCATTAAGTGTGTTGATAATTACACCACCACCAGATGGTGCTAAGGCTTTCTTAATTTTGGAAATGATAGGAGCAACTTCAGTATTTCCTAAAGGTAAATAATCTTCACCTACAACTTTTCCTCCAAGTGATTTAAGTTGTTCCTTGGTAATTGTATTTGATGTTCTTGGAAAAACATAGTCAGAACCAACTAAGAAAAATGGCTTTCCTGCTGCAGGAGACCTCTTATACATAAAGTCAGTGGCAGGTTCTGATTGTTGGTTTGGTGAAGCACCAGTGTAGAAGATGTTGTTTGAACATTCCTGTGCCTCATACTGAATTGGGTAGTAAAGGAATGCATCTTTTGATTCATACACAGGAAGCATTGCCTTCCTACTTGCAGATGTCCATCCACCAAAGACAACCGGAACTCCATCCTGATCGATTAACTTTTTAGATTTCTCAGCAAATGTTGGCCAGTCGGAAGCTCCGTCTTCAACTATGTATTCGATTTTGTAGCTTTTCCCACCAACAGTTACACCGCCGGCAGCATTGATTTCTGCAATAGCCATTTTTTCAGTATCAACAAGAGTTGATTCTGATATAGCCATTGTTCCTGAAAGGGAATGTAAAATACCAACAGTTACTGTGTCATCGAAACTTCCGGAAGTGTCTGAACCTCCTCCGCATGAAGTAACGGTAACGGCAAGAGAGGCAGTAGCTAAACCTGCCAAAATACGCCTTGAAATTCTCATGAATTCGTTTAAATTAGGTAATTGGCCCACATTTAGGGGATAATTTAAAAGTTATTAACGAGTGGGATTTAGTTTTGTAGCGAAGGTAACATTTTGTTGAATCCAATATAAAACTTACGGCTATTTTTTTGACTTTAAATGTTTGGTATTTGACCAACTAAGTAATTTATAACGTCATCAACTCCGAAGCCAGAACTAAGGTTTGTAAAAAACCAAGGTTTACCATCTCTCATTAAATCAGTATCATTTTGCATAATATTTAAATTTGCGCCAACCATATCAGCTAAATCAATTTTGTTGATTAATAACAAATCAGATCTTGTAATGCCAGGACCTCCTTTTCTCGGGATTTTATCCCCAGCTGATACATCAATTACATAAATAGATAAATCTACAAGTTCTGGACTAAAACTTGCCGCAAGGTTATCTCCTCCACTTTCTACAAAAATAAAATCCAAAGGATCATATTTGTTTTCAAGATCCATTACTGCATTTTTATTAAGTGAACAATCTTCTCTTATTGCAGTATGAGGACAACCACCTGTTTCTACTCCAACTATTCTTCCTTGCTCTAAAATCTTTTTCTTTATCAGAAAATTAGCATCCTCTTTTGTATAAATATCATTAGTCACAACAGCTATTTGATATTTCTTTTTTAGACCTAAGCATAAAGTTTCAACTAATGCAGTTTTCCCTGAGCCTACCGGTCCTGCAATTCCTATTCTTAATTTGCTACTCATAAATTAATTTCTAAAAAGTTTTGTATATAGATCATTATGGTTTTGTTGAGCCATAGATAAGCTTATATTTCCAACATAAAGATCATTGATATTTCTGTCTACAATTTCTTGGGATACATCTGAAATTAAATCCAACAACTCAAGCTGAATAGTTTGTGCTTTTATTGAACCCATTGGTATAAGCCTTATTGCAGCACTTAGTTGATTCGCAGTCCATGCATATATAAAATTTTCGACCATTTCTAATTTATTTATTTGAAAAGAGAAGCAAGCCCAACTCCATGCTAAAGACCAAGAAATACTTTCATTTTTTTCATATAAATATTCAAATCCAAATTCTTTAGTCAATTCAAAAAGTGATTTAGCCATTTGATTCTGTTGATCTCTTATCTCAACAGCATCTCTAGAGGATAATAGCCATTTATCTAGACTCAATAATTTTCTTTTGTTGTTTTTAACATTATTAACGTCTTTTAATTCTTTGAAAATATCAAAAAATTCTATTAAACATCTTGCTTCAATTCTAATTTGGCCAATTTGTAATTCATTAGTAATTAAATTTTTTATGTTCTCAGATTCGTCTAAATTCTTAATTTTTAAATAACTTTCCAATCCCTCGGAATAACAAAAACCTCCCACAGGTAAACTTGGGCTAATTAATAAATACTTAACTAAGTGATTTTTATTCATGATGAAAAGCTCCTACTTCTGGAAAAAACTTTTTTTTAACTTTTAAGAAAACAACATCAAAGTTCTTAAGCAATTCCTCAATTATGTAATCACTTTTAGTAAATAGAATATTTTCCTTAATCTCAATATCTACATGTCTATTCCCAAGATGGTAAGCAACTTTGGTAAGTTCAAAATTTGTTTTAGCAGTTATTTCTATTAAATTTTCTTTTTGCGCAATGATCTCTACAAAGAGTTTTTTATGATTTGTGCTAAGAATATCACCATCTTTTAATTTTCCGTCTCTTGGTAATTGTAATTGAAGTTCTTGATTACAATCTGATCTTCTTTTTCCTCTGAAGACTCTTCTTTGATCTGAACTTAGTGTAAGTTTTAAAAAATTTCCATCATGGCAATTTTTTTTAATCCAATCAGTTACAATAATTTCGTTTTTATTACTCATAACAAAATATTTTTAGTAACTTAAATAAAGTGATGAAGAAAACAATTATGGATAAATCTTCTTGGGAAGGTAATTGTTTTTTGAATTTTTTTAATAATAAATCAAGTTCTGGAAAAGATGATAAAACAATCTTCAAATCTAAATTTACATCTCCTTATAAATTATTAAAGGGTAATTATGACCAGGAGGGTCGTTGTATCTTACCTATCCTTCATACGGCAGGGGGTCTGGTTGGTGGTGATTTGCTTGAATTTGAAGCAAATATTGGAATTAATTCCAAAGTTTTATTAACCACCTCTTCAGCTCAGAAAGTATATGGATCAGTTGGTAGATCAAAAATTAATCCTAAAGGTACTTTTTCCTCGCAAAAAACTAAGATAAATATTCTTGATAATTCTCATCTAGAGTACCTCCCACAAGAAACAATAGTTTTTGCAAACGGATTATTTTCTCAAGAATTTAAGATAAAGGTTTCGGATAATTCTAGTGTTTTATTTACAGATTTAATAAGATTAGGAAGATCTTCTATAGGCGAATCCATTGAGAACGGCGTTTTTAGATCAAAATTAGAGATTATAAGGAATGGTAATTTATGTGATGATTGGGAATTTGTAGATCAAATTGAATTAACTAAATTTAGTTTTGAAGCTAAAAGTGGAATGGATCACATGCCAGTTTTTGGTTCTTTAATTTGGATATGTGAAAAAGAATTTCCTAAGACAAAAATAACTAACTTAAAAGAGAATATAAAAATGATTTTTAAAAAGAATGATAATTATTTATCTTTAGGAACTTTAGAGAATGGAATATCAATAAGATTCTTGGGTAATTCATCACAAGATGCAAGGAAATGTTTTTTTTCTATTTGGACACAAATAAGAGCTGTTTGTGGGTTTTGTAAGCCAGAATATCAAGGTGTATGGCCTTTACAAGATCTATAAATTACTTATTATGTTCATTTGGAACTTTTTAAAATATAATTTTTAGATTAATTTTTATTTATGCATCTTTCACCTCAAGAAAAAGATAAACTATTAATTTTTTCAGCTGCACAACTAGCTGAAAGAAGACTTAATAGGGGTCTAAAACTTAATTATCCAGAAACTGTTGCTTTCTTAAGTTTTCAAGTTTTAGAGGGTGCTAGAGATGGTAAAAGTGTCAGTCAACTAATGTCTGAAGGTACGACTTGGCTTAGTAAAAAACAAGTAATGGATGGGATTTCTGAAATGGTCGATGAAGTTCAAGTTGAGGCTGTCTTCCCAGATGGGACAAAATTGGTAACTATTCACAATCCTATTAATTAACTATGGAATATTTAATACCAGGTGAAATAATTACTGAAGATGGCGATATTGAATTAAATTCTGGTAAAGAAGTAAAAAATATAACTGTTTCTAACTCTGGTGACAGACCAGTTCAGGTTGGGTCGCATTATCATTTTTTTGAAACTAATAAAGCTTTAATATTTCAAAGAGAACTTACACTTGGTATGCGTCTAGATATTCCTGCAGGAACTGCTATTAGATTTGAACCTGGAGATACTACAGAAGTTAAACTGATTTCTTACTCAGGATATAGAAATTCCTTTGGTTTTAATGCCTTAATTAATGGTCCTTTAGATTCTTAAATATTATGTCTTATAAGATTAATAGAAAAACTTATGCTCAAACATATGGTCCTACAAAGGGAGATAGAGTAAGACTTGCAGATACAGAATTAATTATTGAAGTAGAGAAGGATTTTACTACTTATGGAGATGAAGTTAAATTTGGAGGAGGTAAAGTTATTAGAGATGGTATGGGACAGTCTCAATTAACCAGAGCTGATGGTGCTGTTGATACTGTTATAACTAATGCTTTGATAGTTGATTGGTGGGGGATTGTAAAAGCTGATGTTGGATTGAAAGATGGAAAAATTTATGAAATTGGTAAAGCTGGAAATCCTGATATCCAAGATAATATAAACATAATAATTGGAGCTTCGACTGAAGTTATAGCTGGTGAAGGACATATTCTCACGGCCGGATCTATTGATACACATATCCATTTTATTTGTCCTCAGCAAATAGAAACAGCATTAGCTTCTGGTATAACAACTATGTTAGGAGGAGGAACAGGACCAGCTACTGGAACAAATGCTACTACTTGTACTCCAGGTTCTTTTCATATATCACGAATGGTTCAATCTGCTGAAGCTTTCCCTATGAATTTAGGCTTCTTTGGTAAAGGCAATTCATCTAATGAGACAAATCTTTTTGATCAGGTTAATGCAGGAGCATGTGGTTTAAAATTACATGAAGACTGGGGTACCACTCCCTCAACTATTAATACATGTCTTAATGTCGCAGATGCTTTAGATGTTCAAGTGTGTATTCATACTGATACTTTAAATGAAGCTGGATTTGTTGAGGATACTATAAAAGCTATTGCAGGTAGAACTATACATACTTTTCATACCGAAGGAGCTGGGGGCGGCCATGCACCAGATATTATTAAAATTTGTGGAGAAAATAATGTTTTACCAAGCAGTACAAATCCAACAAGGCCTTACACAAAAAATACTTTAGAAGAACATCTTGATATGTTAATGGTCTGTCATCATTTAGATTCTAAAATTCCCGAAGATATAGCTTTTGCAGAATCAAGGATAAGGAGGGAGACAATAGCTGCGGAAGATATTTTGCATGATATTGGTGCCTTTTCTATAATTGCAAGTGATTCACAAGCTATGGGAAGAGTTGGAGAAGTAATAACAAGAACTTTTCAAACCGCTCATAAAATGAAAGTTCAAAGAGGCCCTTTACCTGAAGATTCTGAGAAAAATGATAATTATAGAGTTAAGAGATATATATCAAAAGTGACTATTAATCCGGCAATTGCTCATGGAATTAATAAATTTGTTGGATCTATTGAAAAAGGTAAAATAGCTGATTTGGTCTTATGGAAACCATCCTTTTTTGGTGTTAAACCAGAACTAGTTGTCAAAGGAGGTTCAATTGTTTGGTCTCAGATGGGAGATGCAAATGCTTCAATTCCTACTCCAGGACCCGTTCACGGTAGACCTATGTTTGCAAATTATGGACAATCACTTTTAAAAAGTTCATTCACTTTTTTGAGCAAAAATGCAATCGATCTTGATATCCCTAGTAAACTTTCTTTAAAGAAAAAATGTTTAGCTGTGGAAAGCACTAGATCCATTAATAAATTAGATCTTAAATTAAATAATAAATTGCCAAATATTTCAGTAGACCCTCAAACTTATGAAGTATTCGCCGATGGGGTATTACTTTCTTGTGATCCCCTTGAAGAAGTGCCAATGGCCCAAAGATATTTCTTACTTTAATAGTTATTAATTAATTCTTTTTTGGTTGAATTTATTTCTTTAGAGCCTGCATTTGCTAAATCCTCTTGAAGTTTATTCTCACAGGAAAGAACTCTTGACCAACTAGGAAGTTGTTGTGTTGTTGGATTTGTTAAATATTCTTGTGTAGCAGGTCTTAATAATTTTGCAAATTTTTGAACGGAGAGTTCTTCTTCATGCCTGTCATATGGAAGCTTATTAACTGCGGAATCTAGACCAAATTGTTTAACTCTATCTTCTCCAACTCTTTTATAAAGAACTTCAAGTGTAGATAATTGCGTGGTCGTTAGAGTTTGTGCTTGATGTTCCATAAGTCCTCTTAAGACACTAGAAAGAATTTCTGTACACATTTTTTGAAGACCTTCCTTGGAGGATGATCCTATATTTTTATGTTTATGATCAAATAATCCTAGGTCTACTTGAGCTATTTTTGAAGTTCTCACATTTCTATAAACCTCAGAAAGAAGACCTATTTCTAATCCCCAATCACATGGTATTCTTAGATTCATCGCTAAATCTTTTGTAAATGCAAATTCACCAGCGAGAGGATATCTAAACGATTGTAAATATTGTAAAAAAGGCCCATTACCTACTAATTGCTGCAAACTTGCTAATAAAGGACCCACGAATAATCTTGTTGCTCTTCCTTGCAATTGATTATTTTCTAATGATAAACGACTATAGAAGGCTTTTACATAGGAAATTCCAAATGATTCATCTAACAAGGGAAGAATCATTCTTGATGGATACAATGAGGTAAATGTTCTTATATCAGCATCAAATAAAGCAACCACTTCAGACTTTCTTGTTGCTACTCCTATTCCTTGCCATACTGCCCATCCTTTGCCAGGAGTTCCGAGTAATTCTAAGCCATTTTTTTCTTGACTTTTTAAAAGTTCAATAACAGATGGAGAATTTGTCCATTGTATGTGAACTGGGAATGGCATTGAATTAAAAAATGACTTAGCACAATTTACTTGATCTATAGTTTTTGCAGATAGAGCAATAACTAATTCATTTAATCCGGTAAGGTTTTTTAAAACTTCTTTTATATCTCTTAATGCAGTTCTTTCAAATTCTTCGTAGAGACAAGGAATTAATATTGCTGTGGCTCTTTTCTTAAGACCTATATTTAATTCTTTAAGTAGATCCTTTGTGACACCATATTCATGTATTGTTGTGATTAACCCTTGTTGAAAGTCCATTTTTTATTTGATGTGCAGAATAGTGTTAATACTTCGAAGATTTTTTCAAAGTGACGCAAATTGATTCAGAGAAAAAATTAGATAGATTAAAGCTTAGTAAATTGCTAAAAACAATTTATAAGGATCATACTACCGAAGAGATCAACTTTATTTGTAATCAATTATTGCAGATTTTAGATAATTTCTCAGAGAAGTCTCGTTATGAAGAAATTAATAGAGAAAAAAAATGGGATGAATCTTATGCAGTTTTAATAACTTATGCTGATGGGGTTTATAAAAAAGGAGAAGCCACGCTTGTAACTCTTCGAGACTTACTAAGTAAACATTTTGGAAGCCTATCAAAAGTAGTTCATATTCTTCCCTTTCTTAAATCAACTAGTGATGGTGGTTTTGCTGTCTCAAGTCATAAGTCTTTAGAAGACAAATTTGGTAGTTGGGAGGATCTTAATAGTATTTCTAATAAACACTGTTTAATGGCTGATTTGGTTTTAAATCATGTTTCATCGTCTCATCCATGGGTTCAGCAATTTATAAAATGTCAAGAACCCGGATTATCCAATGTCTTTTCACCTTCACAAGATCTTGACTGGAAAAATGTTATTCGACCAAGGAGTTCATCTCTTTTTTCGCAAATAAATACTGAAGATGGACTAAAACAAGTTTGGACAACTTTTGGTCCGGATCAAATTGATTTGAATTGGCTTAATCCCAAAATGACAATAGAGTTTTTAAATTTGATTATTACTTATTTATCTAACGGTATTAAGTGGTTAAGACTTGATGCAGTAGGTTTTATTTGGAAGGAGCCAGGCACAACATGTTTGCATTTACCAAAAGCACATTCAATCGTAAAAGTTCTAAGAATATTACTAAATGATCTTCTAAATGATGGTGTATTAATAACTGAAACTAATGTTCCACAAAAGGAAAATCTTTCTTATTTAATACCTGAAGATGAAGCACATATGGCTTATAATTTCCCTCTACCGCCTCTTCTTTTGGAAGCAATTATTACTTCTAGAGCAGACATTTTAAACTCATGGATTTGTGATTGGCCAGATTTACCTGAAACTACAACCATGTTTAATTTTACAGCTTCTCACGATGGTGTTGGTTTAAGGGCTTTAGAAGGACTAATGAGTGAACAAAGAATTAAAGAGTTATTGATAAATTGTGAGAAAAGAGGTGGACTAGTAAGTCATAGAAGACTGTCAAATGGAGAAGATAAACCATATGAATTGAATATTAGTTGGTGGAGCGCGATGGAAGACGCCGGGAGAGATTCAAATCGTTATCAATATGAAAGGTTTTTATTAACACAATTGCTTGTGATGTCTCTAAAAGGTGTACCTGCTTTTTATCTTCCTGCATTATTAGCTTCAGAAAATGATATTAAAAGTTTTTCGATGACAGGTCAAAGAAGAGATCTTAATAGGGAAAAATTTAAGTCTGAGAAACTTTCAGCGATGTTCAAAAACCCTGAATCTAATGCTAATAAAAATTTGAGGTATCTTCGTAATGCAATGGATGTAAGATCACAGTTACCTCAATTTAATCCACAGTCGAAAATGGAATGCTTGTCTAAAAGTAGAGGAGATATTGTTGTAATAAAAAGGGGTATTGGTTCAAAATCTGTTTTCACAATACACAATATGACAGAGAATAAAATTAACTATAGATTTGTCGATTCTGATTTTACTAATATGATTGAAGATGAACTTAACATGCAAGATTATCTAACATCAAAGAAATATAATTGTAATAATATTGAACTTGATCCTTTTCAAGTTGTCTGGCTTTATTTTTTAATAGATGATTGAAAATTCCTCTATTTGGGTAGTTAGTGATGTTGATGGAACCTTAATGGATCATTCTTATGATTTGACTCCAGCAAAAGAAACTATTAAATTACTTCAAGATTTATCTATTCCAGTAATACTCTGCACTAGTAAAACGGCAGCAGAAGTAAATGTTATAAGAAAACAACTAAATTTAAATGATCCTTATATTGTTGAGAATGGTGCAGCTATTTATGGCGAAACTTTATCTGGAGTAGATGGAGAGATTATTCTTGGAGAAAAATATGAAATTCTTGAAGATATTTTAAAAAGTATTTCTAAGGAAATTAATCATGATTTGCAACCACTTAATAATCTTTCAGACAAAGAGGCCACTGAATTAACTGGATTAAAAGGTTATTCTCTAGAATTGATGAGAGATAGGCATTGGAGTATGCCATTCTTAAATCCTCCTGATTGTATGGAGGAAAAACTTATTAGTTGTTGTAAGAAATTTAAAGTAGATATTTTTAAAGGTAATAGAATGAGCCATTTGTTATCAATCAATTCAAATAAAGGCAAAGCAATAAAGGTACTTAAGAACTATGCAAATAAACCAAATATAAAAATCATTGGTTTAGGTGATTCCCCTAATGATTTACCTTTATTATTAAATTCAGATTTTAGAATTGTTATTCCTAGTCCCAGTGGGCCTAATATAAGACTATTAAATCAACTTAAAAATTATAACTTTATTCTTGCAAGTGAACCAAATGGTATTGGTTGGAAAAATGAAATAAATAAGTTAATTAATAAATTAGTAATAAGTAAGCAATGAAAGGTTTAAATATTGAATTTCCATTAGATGAGTTCGAAAAATTAATTTCTCTAATTGGATGGGAAACATCTGAAGAATGGTTTAATTATTGGAACAGTAAGAATGAAATTCTATCAATTGATAAATTTTGGGATGATGGTGTAAATGATGATTGGATTTGGGGCTTGGCTTTGCCTCTATTATCTCAAGCATATATATTTAATAAAAATTTTGAGGAAAGGAAAATAATTGGAATTTCAGCTCTTCCAGGAACTGGTAAAACAACATTAGGTAAATGGCTAGAAAGTATTTCTTTAAAATTTAATTTCAAGATATCTGTTATATCTATCGATGATTTTTACTTACCTTCTGAAGAAATGGAAATAGCAATTAAGAATAATCCATGGAATGTTTCAAGAGGTTTTCCTGGCAGTCACTCGATTGATTTAATGCAAGAAAAATTACTTGAATGGAAAGTTGATGGAAAACTAAATGTGCCTGTTTTTGATAAAACCTTAAGAAATGGTTTAGGTGATAGAGCTTATTGGCGGCAAGAATCTCCTGATGTATTAATAATTGAAGGTTGGTTTTTAGGTGTAAAACCTTTATCTATGTATTCAAATAATTCTGAAAAATTTTTACCACCATTGAGTCCTTATGAATCTTCTTATAGAAGAAATATTCAAACAAATTTAAAACTGTACTTAAATATATGGAATCTAATTGATCAAATTTGGCATTTAAAACCTATGAAGTTTGAATATATGAATTTATGGAAATCAATGCAAGAGAAAAAGATGCTTATAAAAAGAGGAAGTGCTCTTCAAGATAAAAAATTATTTAGCTTTCTTCGGATGTTAAATGTTTCTATTCCACATAGGAGTTTTGATGAGATTAATTCTGATGTATTGTTGTTAATTAATCAAGAAAGAAAGTTAATTAATGTTGGATTAAATTAATTTTCAAACAAATTATTTTTTTTAGTAAATTTTTATACATTCTTAATCATTTCGTTTGGTGTTTAATATAAGTGTATTTTGCGTTTTTTTGGAATGGTCGAGTTTTCTTATAAAAATGAAGGCTCTAGGATGGTAGTCTTGAGGTGTATTGGTCCTTCAAATTTTTTTCTAGAAAGAGTTTTATTCCCAACTGATATTCTTACTTTTATGGCTCCTAACGATTCTAGAGTTGAGATTTGGGGTAATGAATTGTATGGCCCTAAATTAGAAGAAAGGATAAGAATTTCATCCGAAAGTGAAGATGCAACTTTAGTAGCATGATCCCTTATTTTTAATTGTCTGCGAGTCAGAATTTTTATCAAACTGCTTTAAAATTATTGATATTATCAAAATAGTATATGTTTTTTTTATGTTAGAGTTTGCTTCTTTTGCTATAGGAGGTTTTGTCCCCTCAGCAGCTATTGCAGGAGTTTTATTATTAATTGGATTAGGCGCTTTCTTCTATCTTGGTATAAAAGGACCAACAGATTATTAACTATAATTTTATAAATATTTAATTTCCAATACCTTTAATTTAAATGGATCTAACAGTATTACTTTTTATAATAAGTTTACCTTTTGTATTGCTAACATTATTTTTTGGCACAAAAAATAGTTTTTACGAGAGTGAGAATTACAAGGGTGATGGTTGTGCTCATGATGTAAAAAGGTAAACTTATTTAGAAATTCCGCTATAAATACAAGTCCATTTATTATCAAATTGCCAAACGGGTTTATATATATCTTTTGAAATTTTTTTGCCAGCTATCTTACATGTTTCTATGTCTTTCATTGGAATAGTATGCAATGATGGACTTGTTATTCCACTCACCTCAGGTCTTCCTCCTGGACCTTGCCTATAAGTTCCAATTACTAGCCAATAATTAGCTTGAACAGCATTAGAAAATGAGAAAAGACTGAGAAAAACTAATATCTTAAAAACAGAATTTTTCATAATACTTACTTTAGCTTCTCTTCGTAAAATGTAAATTGTATTCTTTTTAATTGATATTATTATTGGTTCAACTTTAGTTAAATTAATTGGAATATTTAAAATTTTTTTTATATGGGATAATTCAAGGTTTAACAGAGTTTATACCAGTAAGTAGCACTGCTCATCTAAAAATTATTTCTCAATTATTTGGTATTAATGATCCTGGTTCTTCCTTATCTGCGATTATTCAAATAGGAAGTATCTTTGCGATATTTTGGTACTTTAGAAAAAATATTTTTAAAGTATATGATACAAATTCTAGTTATGTTAATAGTTTATATTTCTCAAAAAAGTTATGTATATCTATCTTTATAGGTACAATCCCCATTATTCTTTTTGGTGGATTTATAAAACTATTTCTTCCAGAATTTTCTGAGACATTTTTACGTTCTAATTTATCAATAGCATTGTTTTCTTTATTAATGTCTTTAATAATGCTATATGCAGATAACTCTACTTACAAATTCATCAATTTACGTAATCATAATTATCTCAATAGTTTTTACATAGGAATTGCTCAAGCTTTTGCCATTATTCCGGGAGTATCTCGTTCAGGTGCTACTATTTCAATTGCTCTATTATCGGGTTGGGAAAGTAAAGACGCAGCTAAATTTTCTTTTTTACTTGGTATTCCTTCAATTTCATTAGTAGCTTTTGTTGAGTTTTTTAGTTCGATAAATCAAATTTCCACTTTTCCTTTTCTTCCTCTTTTGGTTGGCTTATCTACAACTTTCATTTTTTCACTAATGGCTATTGATTTTTTAATAAAGTATATATCTTCTCATGGACTAAAAATATTTATTTACTATAGATTAGTATTTGGAATTTTGATTCTTTTAAATTTATAACTTTAAATGGTGAAAGATTCAATACTTCTATGTTAGTGTCTTTAAAGATTTATTAACGAATGATTTTTTTTATATCATATCAACTTGGTGAGGTTGAAGTTTCAAATCTTACTATTATTATCTGCGCTATTTTTTCTTCTTTTACTTTTATTGCTGTTGGAATAAGCTCTTATAAACTTTATAAATCATTAATTAATAATGATGATTCTAATTCTTAATCGGAACGGCGGGATTTGAACCCACGACCCCCACTACCCCAAAGTGGTGCGCTACCAAACTGCGCTACGCCCCGTATTTACACTATAAATATTAACAAGATTCAATTGTTAATTTCTATAGGTTTATTATTAGATCTCAATACACATTTTTCAATGTTCCAATTGAAATTATCCCATATTTCTTTTGGGAGTTTGTAATTACATCCATTGAAACTTCCTAACTTTACTTTTGTTGGTGATGCTGAACAATATTGCCTACTTCCTTCCACAGCTAAATACTGCTGATGATAATCTTCAGCATAGTAGTAAGTGTCAATTTTTTTAATCTCTGTTTCTATGAGTCCTGAATTATTTTTATTAAGTTCTTTTTGGTAAGCCTCTTTGCTCGAGAGGATTTTATCTTGATTATTATCATTTGTAAAAAAAATTGTTGATCTATATTGAGTCCCTATGTCATTACCTTGTCTATTTAGTTGGGTCGGATTATGACATTCCCAGAACATTTTTAATAAATCACTAATATCTATTTTATTTACATTCCAAACCACCTTAACTACCTCTGCATGACCTGTGATACCAGAACAAACTTCATAGTAAGATGGATTATTCTTTTCTCCTCCGGCATAACCAACAGATGTTGTAACAACTCCAGGAAGTTTCCAAAAACATTTTTCTGCACCCCAAAAACATCCACATCCAAATATTATTGAATCCTCTTGATATTTTGATTCCTCTTTTATGTCTGTATTTAGTATTCTATGTAGGAATTTTGTTTCATTTGCGGAAATTGATTCTTTGTTACTCATAATTTTTTTAAAGAATTTAAACATTTTTTTAGGTAAGTATATTATTAAAAGTCTTATTTAACTTACAATTTGATTTGTGGCTATTTCTCTTTCCCAAAGTTTTTTATATAATCCATTTCTTGTTATCAAATCTTTGTGAATTCCTTCTTGCACTATTTCACCCTTATCCATTACAAGTACCCTATCACAGGTTGCTGCAACAGATAGTTGGTGGCTAATCATTAAAATTGTTTTATTTTTATTTTCTCTCATCTCTTCTATGATAATTGAAGCAGTTTTATTGTCTACACTAGCTAAAGCATCATCAAGAACGACGACAGAAGCATCCACTAAAAGTGCTCTTCCCAAAGCTGTCCTTTGACGTTGACCACCACTAAGAGTAATACCTCTTTCACCTACTATTGTTTTAAAACCTTCTGGAAAACTATTGATGTCATCTATCAAACCAGCATTTTCGGCGCTTTTTTTAACTATATTTATAGAAGCTTTTGGATCTCCAAATTTTAGATTGTCTGAAATTGTAGATGTAAATAAAAATGCTTCTTGAGGTACAATAGCGACGTGTTTTCTTAAATCGTTTAATTTAATATTCTTAATATCAATATTATCTAAAAACAGTTGTCCATCAGGTATTTCTATAGTTCTGCCTAAGGATTTTGCTAAGGTGGTTTTCCCGCATCCTACAGGACCAACAATAGCTACAAGTTCTCCTTGATTAATTTTAAAATTTAAACCATTTAGTGAATTAAATTTTGAACCTTCATATTTTATTTTTAAATCTTTTGCTTCAATAAATCCTTTTACTTTTTTCTTAAAAGACTTAGCATTTGGTTTATCTACAATTTTGGGACTATTTTGAAATATTTCTTCAACTCTATCTAGACTTACTTGTCCTAATTGAAAAGTATTCAATGTAAAACCTAATAAGGCTGTTGGGAATACTAGTCTTTCGACAAATAGTATCAATGCTACTAATCCACCGATAGTTATAAATCCATTTTCTAGTTGGGAGGTGCCTAGACCTAATAGTATTAATAATGAAATTGAAGAGATGCCTTGTAATAGCGGGAATAATGTACTTGCTGTTCTTGCAAGCTTTATTGCTGAATTTCGATAAACCTTATTGTAATTGTTAAATTCCTTCTTTTCAGCTTCTTCTTGTGCATAAATTTTAATAGCACTTATGCCTGATAAATCTTCTTGAATTAAATCGCTTAATTTGGAGAGTGATTCTTGCTGAATTTTTCTTTGGTTTACCATTCTCCCTCCAAATAAACTAACTATTAATAAAATCATTGGAAATATCATTAATGCGGCAACCGTCAAAGTTTTATTTATAGATAACATTGAAGGAATTGTTAGAGAATAAGCTAAAACGATATTACATAAACTTAAGACTGTAAAACCTAGGAGTCTTCTAATGTTTTCCACATCACTAGTTGCTCTACTAATAATATCACCACTACCTTTTTTTTGAATCCAATCAGGATCTTGAATTAGTAAATGATTAAAAAGTTTTTGACGAAGATTTACTTCAACTTTTCTACCAATACCAAATACAATTTGCCTTGAAAATAATCTTATAAGACCCATGCAAGAAGCTAGAAACATTAGCCATAATGATTTTGATATTACGAATTTGGAAGAAAATCCATCCTTCAGTTGATCAATTATGTTTTTGACTTCTAATGGAATTAAAACACTTAAAATATTTACTATTAAAAGCGCAATGCCGCCATATAAAAATTCTTTTTTATAAGGTTTAAGATATTTAATTATAACTTTTAATTTAAGATTCTTCATTTAATATTCTTCATTTAATATTTCCCATAAGGTTAAGATAATGTTTCATTTTAGAATATGTGAGCTAGTTTTATTAATGATTTGGTTTTTATTATGAGCAATGAACAAACTCATCCTCTACACACAACAGATAAAAAGATTATAGATACTCTTATAATTAAGGATACGCCGCAAGATTTTGATTTAATTAATTTAGCACGATTAATTAATCGTTATGATAATTTTCCAGGTGAAATTGAAATGAAGGAGGATATTGAAAAAACACTTAAATTTTGGAATCTTTCACGAGATAATCTTTTTTCAATGACTAAAAATTTATGGTCGAATAATTTTAGACCTTCAAATACAACTAAAGATTTGGTGGGTTCAGGTTTTGATACTTCTAACTGAAATTAATTATTTATTTTAATAAAAATGTCTAATAAGTCTAATTCAGAAATTCTAGATCAATTACTCTGTAAACAAAACCTTGATGATGAAACTTCAAGAACCATTATGAAAAGGTGGTTAAACGATGAAATATTAGATGTTCAAACAGGTGCTTTTTTGAGCGCATTTAGAGCAAAAGGAACTACAGGCAATGAATTATCATCTATGGCTGAAGTGCTTCTTAAAGCTTGCGAAATGCCTATTGAACGTCCGGATTTGTTTATGGTTGACACTTGTGGCACTGGTGGTGATGGTGCAAATACATTTAACATATCAACGGCTGTTGCCTTTGTCGCTTCATCATGTGGGGTTAATATTGCAAAACATGGAAATAAAAGTGCTAGTGGAAAAGTTGGTTCAGCAGATGTTTTGTTAAATCTTGGTATTAATCTTAATACTTCTCTAGAAAAGGTTATTTCTTCTGTAAACGATATTGGTATAACTTTTTTATTTGCTCCTGTTTGGCATAAATCATTGATTAAATTAGCCCCGTTAAGAAAGTCACTTGGTATTAGAACAGTATTTAATCAATTAGGGCCATTAGTAAATCCTTTAAGACCTAATGCTCAAGTTTTAGGAGTTTCTTCTGAAGAACTTCTTAGTCCTATGGCATCTGCTTTAAATAATATGGGTAATGATAGAGCAATAGTTGTTCATGGCTATGGAGGAATAGATGAGGCCTCGTTAGAAGGAGATAATAAACTTATATTTGTAGATAAAGGTAAGCTAAAACATTCAAAACTAAATGTTTCTGACTTTAATTATCAAAATTCTTCTAATAAAGATTTGATCGTATCTAATGATGAATCTTATGAAGATATATTAGAAACTGTTTTGAAAGGAATTGGTCAAAAAGCACATATGGATGTTGTAGCTTTAAATACAGCATTAGTACTTTGGGTAGCGGGTGTAGAAGATGATATTGAAAAAGGATTTGAAAAAGCTTTGTTTTCTATGAGTAAAGCAAAACCTTGGGATAAATTTTTACGTTTGAAAGCTTATCTTGAATCATAAGAAAATTTACATTTAATGAAGCATCCTTTTAAGAAAAATGCAAAACTAGTTTTGAGTAATGGGATTACTTTTTCTGGCTATTCATTTGGAGCGAAGGGTTCAACTGTTGGGGAAATTGTTTTCAATACAGGAATGACTGGTTATCAGGAAGTAATAACAGACCCAAGTTATTTCGGACAGATTATTACATTTACTTACCCAGAGATAGGAAACACAGGAATTAATTTTGAAGATTCAGAATCTGATAATTCTGTCAAAGGTTTAATTGTTCGCAATTATTCAAGTAACGTTAGTAATTGGAGATCAAAATTAAATTTTAATCAGTGGTTAATTGATAATAATATTATTGGACTTTATGGGGTTGATACAAGAGCACTTGTAAAGATTTTGAGATCTAATGGTTCTATGAATGGACTAATAACCTCAGAAAATAATGATTTAGATACCTGTCTTAAGATTATTTCAAAGGCTCCAAATATGAAAGGTTCAAATTTAGCAAAGGAAGTTTCAACAAAAGATAAATATTTATGGAATAAAAGTACTAAGACTGACTTTGATGTAAGAAAAATATTATCTAATAATTTGAATATATTTAAAATTGTCGCTATAGATTTTGGTATTAAAAAATCAATACTTAATAGATTAGTTTCACATGGTTGTGAAGTAATAGTTTTGCCTTCAAATTCTTCTTTTGAAGAAGTTTTAGGTCATAATCCTGATGGAATATTTTTCTCAAATGGTCCAGGTGACCCTTCTTCCGTTCTGGATGGTATTAACTTAGCTAAATCTCTTATAAATTATGGTAAATTACCAATGTTTGGAATTTGTCTTGGTCATCAAATCTTTGGTCTTGCTTTAGGAGGGGGAACTTATAAATTAAGTTTTGGACATCGAGGATTAAACCATCCTTGCGGCAAGAATAATAAGATTGAGATAACAAGTCAGAATCATGGTTTTGCAATAGATCCAAACTCTTTATCAAAAGAGTTTGTTGAGATAACTCATTATAATCTTAATGATAAAACAGTTGCCGGATTGAAATTAATAAATAAGCCGATATTCAGTGTTCAATATCACCCAGAGGCTGGTCCTGGTCCTCATGACTCAGACTATTTGTTTGAAAAATTTGTTTCTCTAATGTTAGAAAGATGTTGACATATT
>QCTP01000008.1 GCA_003211115.1 Prochlorococcus sp. AG-673-M19 | reverse complement strand
CTTTGATAACTTCATCTATAGGATTTACTCGAACTTTTTTACCTTCTACTACTGTATAAACGCAAAAACAACAATTATGAGGACAACCTCTTTTGGTTTGAACCCCTACATAATAATCACTTCCTTCTATATACCAATCAAATTCAGGCCAAATAGATTTGATGTATTTGTAGTTGCAAGCTGTTTTTATTGTTCCAGATGGCTGTTCATGTATTAGTTTATTTCTAGGTTTTTGCCCAGCAAAATAACATCTTTCATCTAAAATAGAATCACCTTTAATAAATTTTTCAATAAGGTTTTCGCCTTCTCCAACCGAAATTAATGTACCTTTTGGTAATAGTTTACCTAGCTGTTCGTAGAAAACACTGACAGCACCTCCCCCTAAAATCACTTTTACTGATTTATTGTATTTTTGAGCTCTATTAAGCCCCATCTTGACAAGGGATGTATTCCTATTTATTTCTTCATAATGGGATGTTATTAATTTTAAGCCTCCCAAAGCACCTCTAATTTTTTTAAAAATATTATTCGAATAGAAAACTTCAAAAGAGTTTTGTAAAGGGTTGCCACTCCTTCCATCTACTGGTGCATATATTTGTATATCTCTCCAGGAAAAAATTATCAGATGAGGTCTGAATTGGTCAATTTTTCTTTTTAAATATTTAGAAATATTATTTGATGGTACTATTGCTAAATCTAAGAATTTTTGTTCTATTTGTGGAAAACACTTATGAATATGATCCGCTAAATAAATAGGTCCTATTGGAAATATAGGGTTACAGGGCAGTCTCACAATAAGAACTTTACTGAAAGATTCTCTATCGGTATTTTTCCTTATTTTTTTTAAAGTAAATTTAAACTCCATAAAAGAGATTTAAAACTAATTTCATATATAGAATCTAACTAGTTTAGTACTCTTTCGGTGAATTTTTATAAATCTACGTTCGAAAAATCAAAAATTTTTTTTAGAGTTCTGAAATCATATACTTCCAGCATACCTTAAGGAGTTTAATACCATCTAACCATCTTGATATATTCGGTGCTCCAGATTTTCTTGCATAATATCTAACAGGGTAATTCAGGATTTTAATATTATTATTAGCTGCTTCAAAAATTATCGTAAAATCACCAAAAGGATCTGATTTAGATTCCCAACTACCATTTTTTTTCATCAAATTGAAAAACTTTCTCGAGAAAACTTTTGTCCCGCATAATGAATCTGAGATAGGTTTATTTATTAAAATTGATAAAAATATAGCAAAACATCTATTACCTATATAATTAGCCCATCTCATAGCATTTTTTTCCATTGGGAACGTTGTTCTAGAGCAGTTAATAAGTATATTCTCATTTTTTGTTGATTCCATTATTGCATCGATACTATCGTTAACGTCAACGGTGAAGTCGCTATCTATAATTGCTAGAGTTTGACCAGATGAAATATTGAAACCTTCAACAACAGCGTTTTTTTTCCCTTTAGAAGTTTGTTTTAAAAGAGATATTTGGAAGCTATTCGAAAAATCTTTAGTTATCTTTTCAAGCATTTGAAAAGTTTTATCTTTACTATTTCCCTCTACGAATATTATTTCTATTTTATTACGAATGTTTTTAAATTTATTTAAAGCTTCTATTAAAAGTTCCCTATTACCCTCCTCATTTCTTGCAGGAATAACTATTGAAATTAAGTGATCACATGATTTTTCTTGATATTTATAAAATGTAATTTCAAGTTCAAATGCAAGTTGCTTAATTATTGGGACCTTACGTAAGGCATTCTTTAAAAATTTAGGAACTAATTTTGTTGGTAACGGAGTTAATTTTTTTGCTTTCCATCTGATAGTTCTATAATTGTATATTTCTGCTAATGATTCAACTTGACATAAGGTAATTCTTGCTTTGTTAGTTGTCTCTTTAAATATTCTAGAATCTAATTTAAACCATCTTGTAACTGGTTCCCAAGTATTTCCTCTTACTTTAAGAGAAATGAATTCATTATTATCTTTAAATAATTGGTGAAGTTGGTTATTTGATAGGGTCCATGTATTTACAGATTGCATTAAATTTAATTTTAATCAGCTTATCCTAGTATAAAAGTATCAATTTTTTCTGATTAATTTCCAAGGTGATAAAATTTTATTCTCATAAATAATTTGATAAGAGTCAGTTTTATATTGTTCCTTTAAGGACAAAGTAGACCATGCTAAATCTGAGGTATTTAAATTATTAAGATTATCAACGCCGTCTCCTAAATTAGGAGTTAGGAGAGAAATCCTTATAAGTTTTGAAGATCCCTTTTCATTACCAAAGTTACTTTTATCAACTTTAATGACTTGATTTTTTAAGATATCTAATGAAGAGAGATATTCCATAGTTTCTCTTATTTCTCTTGATCTGTCTGAAAATAAACCTGACTGTAATAGTAATGATGTTAATAAGTAAGGACCAATAATTAAAGTTATAAAAACATCTTTCATATTATTTTTATCTTTAATGAATGACCAAGCTGAAGCTAATGATATTAGTCCTAAAATCATGCATATATTTTCTTTTGCAGTAAAATTCAATGCATTTTTAAAGAAAATTAAATATATGAGAATTAAAGAAGTAGTAAATAAAGGAATTAATTTTGATGTAATAAAAACCATAATATATTTATATTTTTTTGAACTAAACAAATATTTAATGCCAATATATGCATTTAAAGAAAGTATTGAGGATATTTGGAGAGGGTAATAGGGAGTTTTTGTTGAAAAAATACTTATTATTATAATTACAATCAAAGGAAAATAAGTTAACACAAATTTATTTTTTTTACTTTCCAAAGTATTTGAAAACAAACCAATAATAGAAAATATGCTCCATGGTAAAAATGTTATTGGGATGTTCCAAAAATAATAATAAAAAGGATTGGTAAAATTGTTTTCTTTTGAAAGGCTATTAAATTTACCAAACAAGTAAAAGATAATATTCTGATCTATATAAGAGTTTAAAGAGTAAGACCATAATAAAAATGGAATAAATCCCATTATTAATCCAAGCCAAAAGGATTTTGTAATAAATAAATTTCTTTTTGTTAATAAATATGGACTCAGAGCAGCTAGAGGAACAGCTACAAGAAAAGTTTTCATCATGAAAGCTAAACCTATCCAAAAACCAAAAAGAAAAATATAAAATTTGTTTTTATATATTTTTACTAATGAAAATACTCCAATTGTTACCAAGCATGAATAAATAAGATCTTGAGTAGCTAAATGAGAATAGTCAAACCATAAATAGGTTGTTGCAAGTATTAGTGGAGAAACAATTGCATAATTTTTTCCAAAAAATTCTTCATGGAGTTTAAATGTTATAAATAGCATTAAAATCGCAGCAATCGTTGTCGGTAAATATGCGGCGAACATATTTTTGCCAAATATTTCTTGGGATTTTGCTATTAAAATTTGTAAACCATTTGTTCTATCTAAAACATATTCGTCCCACCATAAAGGTATTATCCAGTTACCTTTTTCTAGTATCCATCTGGCCTGTAAAGCATAAAATCCTTCATCGAAAGCTATATAACTTTGTTTACCGTAATAGAAAATAAGAGGAACAAAAAGCAAAATCTTAAAAATTTTTTTAGAAATATTATTTCTTTCAATCATGCAATTTTTAAAATATTAAATTTAAATGCCGATAATTGGAATTGAACCAATGACCTACTGTTTACGAGACAGTTGCTCTCCCGCTGAGCTATATCGGCAGTACAAAATTTTGAAATTTTCATATAGAATTAATTTTATATTTGAAATCTTTAATGTCAAAAATTAATCCTGAATTAAAAAAAAAATTACTAAAAGAGTCTCAGGCTCCTTTTAAAGGCTTAAGAAGAGTATTCTGGATAGCATTCGCAGGCTCAGCTTTTTTAGGTCTTTTCATAATGCTCTCAAAAATTGTTGGTGGTAATGAAGTCCAGCAAAACAATCTTTTAATACAACTAGGAGCTTGTGTATTATTTTCTTCTTTATTATTTTTCGATAGAGATAAGAAGGATCAAGTTAGTTAGTTAGTTAGCGTCCTTTTTTTAGTTACAAATTTAAATGCTTCAATGATATCTCCTTCACTCCAAGTTGAAAATTTATCACAACCCACTCCACATTCGAAACCTGTATTCACTTCTTTTACATCATCTTTAGATCTTTTCAAAGAATCTAAATTACCTTCAAAAATCACTTTGTCTGATCTTAGTACTCTTAAAGAACAATTTCTTTGCAATTTACCATTTTGTATATAGCATCCAGCGATAGCTCCTTTCCCAACTGCAAAAGTCGCTCTTACTTCAGCTTGTCCTAAAGATTCCTCAACCAAATCTGGCTCAAGAAGTCCTTCCATAGCAGATTGAATATCTTCTAAAAGTTTGTAAATAACTTCATACTCTCTTATGTCAACATTATTTGCATCAGCAGCTCTTTTGGCCCCGGAGGCTAAGGATGTATTGAATCCTATTATTACTGATCCAGAAGCAGCAGCAAGATCTATATCAGTTTCAGTAATTTCCCCTGGTGCAGATAGAAGAACTCTAACTTGGACCTCATTTTTTGGTAATTGTTCGAGTGAACCTAATATAGCTTCTACACTACCTTGGACATCTGCTTTGAGAATTAGATTTAATTCTTTAAGTTCTCCATCATTTGCTTGAGTAGATAATGATGATAAGCTAACTCTTCTTGATGCCATTTGCTGGGCTAATTTTGTTGCTCTTGCATCGGTAGCTCTCTCACCTACGATTGATCTAGCAGTTTTCTCATCAGGATAGACTTCAAATTCATCACCGGCTGTTGGGACTTCACTAAAACCAAGAGCTTCTACTGGACATGAAGGTCCTGCTTCCTTAATTCTATTACCATGTTCATCCACCATTGCTCTAATTTTCCCGAGGACTGAGCCTGCAGCTAAAACATCACCAGCTTTTAATGTGCCGTTCTGTACCAATAAAGTTGCAACAGGACCTTTGGCCTTATCTAAATGTGCTTCAATAACTGTTCCTTTAGCTAATCTTTCTGGGTTTGCTTGCAGATCTTCAACTTCAGAAACCAATAAAATCATCTCCAGTAATTTATCAATATTTTGTTTTTTGATGGCACTGACAGGGACCATTACTACGTCTCCTCCCCAGTCTTCAGCAATTAAATCTTTTTCCGATAATTCTTGTTTAACTCTATCTGGTGATGCCCCTTCTTTATCAATTTTATTAATAGCTACTACAATTGGTACTTTTGCTGCTCTTGCATGGCTAATTGCTTCAAGTGTTTGAGGTCTGCAACCATCATCAGCAGCTACGACAAGTACTGCTACGTCAGTAACTTTTGTACCTCTTGCGCGCATAGCAGTAAATGCTTCATGACCTGGAGTATCAAGAAAAGTTAGCTTTTTCTTTTTTGATTCATGCACAAATTCAACTTGATAAGCACCTATATGTTGAGTTATTCCACCTGCTTCTCCTGAGGCTACTCTAGATTCTCTGATGGAATCTAAAAGACTTGTTTTGCCATGGTCAACATGACCCATTACTGTAATGACTGGCGGTCTTTTGATAAGACTTTCTATATCATCAGTTTCAATCATGTCTACTGTTTTCTTAGCAGCTTCTTCAACATCATCTTGCAAAACAGGGACTCCAAATTCTTCAGCTACAGTCTCAATAGTTGCTAAATCAAGTGACTGAGTAACTGTTGCTGTAATACCTTTAAAGAAAAGAGACTTTATTATTTCAGAACTTTCAAGACTAAGCTTGTCGGCTAATTCTTGAACAGTTAAATTATCTTCTGGAACAATAATCATTTCTGGTCTTACTTGTTTTGCATCTTTGGCTGCTTTAAGTTCCATAGCTCTTCTTTTTTGTCTTTGCCTAGTGGTCTCTTTTTTCTTCTTCTTGAATTGTCTTGAAGCTTTTTGTAAATTTGGTTCTCCAGACTTTTCTTTCTTTGGACGAGCCAAACTAGCTGATAGTATTGAAATCTTCTCTCCTGAATATCCACTTGTCTCAGAGGTTAATGAATCGTCATTCTCACCAATAATATGAACTTTTTGTCTTTGTTTCTGAGGGTTTTTATTTCTTAATGCTTCTAACTTTGCACTATCGTCCCAATCTGACCTCCCAGGTTTCTTAGAGTTATTTGCAAATGATCTGTGAGGTGGTTTTTTAGCAGCAGGAGATGTATTGGTACGAGAGGTAGGTGCTTTTGCTTTCTGTTTAGGTGCCTCAACTTTTTGTTTATCAAAATTGGATCTAGTAAGTTTGTCTTTATCTGATGCATTCGTTTTTTGTAGTTGCATCAATTCATTAGGTGCAACTGGTTTTCTAATTCCTGAAGGATTTTGATTATTAAATTTTGAACCAGACCTGTTGAGCTCCCCCTGTCTGTAGGGAACCCCTGGTCTATTTGCCCCCCCTGTCCTGTTCGGAGCGCCCTGTCTATAGGGGACCCCTGGTCTATTTGCTCCCCCTGTCCTATTCGGAACGCCCTGTCTATAAGGACCTCCTGGCCCTGGTCTATTTGGACCCCCTGTCCTATTCGGAACGCCCTGTTTATAAGGACCTCCTGGTCCTGGTCTATTTGCCCCGCCTGGCCCTGGTCTATTTACTCCACCTGGTCCTCCTGGTCTATTTGCTCCACCTGGTCCTCCTGGTCTATTTGCTCCACCTGTCCTATTCGGAGTGCCTTGTCTATAAGGACTTCCTGGTTTATTTGGAGCACCTTGTTTATTTAACCCTCCTGGTCTATTTGGAGAAGCTTGTATATTCGATGAGGATTGACTGCTATAGGATGGTTGCCCTTTCGAATTAATTTTAGGATCTTCCTTTCTTATAGGGGCACCCACTAGTTCAGGAGCATTTTTTACACGAGGATTATTTAAATTCTTTTTTGAGAAATTATTATTATCAAATGTGTTTGTTGGCTGTGATCTTTGATTAATTACATTATTATTTTTGTTTGTATTTGTATTTGTATTCTTATTAGAACTTGTTAAATTTTTAGGTTTTTCAATGAGTTGAATAGGAGGTCTTGCAGGGTTTTTTGTTGGAGGTATTGAAGGATTGTTTAAAACCTTTTTGTCTTGAACAAATCTTGGATCTTTTCTTTCTTTTTGATTGGTTGTTGATTTAATTGGATTATTAGTTTTGTTCTCATTTTTTGAAACTGCTTGAGTTTGGGTTTTGGATATAATCGTAGGGGGTTTTGGATTTACAAGTTTATTTGAATTTTTTTTATTAGAGCTTATATTTGAATTTTCTTGATTATTAATGGGCTTCACCAAAAGGGGCTTTTTATTTAAACTTTCTTTTGAGGGCTTTTCTGAATTCAAGTTATTAGAGGTAGTTATGATATCTTTGTTTTGATTATCAATATTATTTTGTTTTTCTGTCCTTATTTTAAAAGATGATTTACTAACAGAAAGGATTTTTTTACCTGAATTGTTGTTATTAATTAAATTTGTAATTTTTTTCGCATCCTCTAAACTTATAGAACTGCTATGACTTTTTACTGAAATTGAAAGTTTTTGAGCAGCATCCAATATATCTTTGTTTTCCAGTTTTAAATCTCTGGAAAGTTCATAAACTCTGATTTTATCGCTGATAGTCATTTAGTCTGAATGTTACTCTTTTTTTGAAATTTTAAGAGAATGTAATTTTAATTATATGCCCTTTCGGGATAGTTATTTATAGTTTGCAATTTCCCTTTCAAAAATATCAAAAAAATCAGGGTTTAAAATACTTTTTAAAGCTTTTTGAAGCTTTTTTTTAAGTTTAGAGTCTGTATAACATTTTTTTGATTTACAAATGTAAGCAGAACGACCCATACCTTGGTTGACCATTATTCCCAAATTGTGATCATTGGTAATCTTAATAAGATTATTTCTATCAAAAGTTGTCCTGCAGGAAATACACTTACGCATAACAGGAGATTTCTGTATCACCGTGTTTTCTCCTCTGAAGACAATAGTTCATCTTGTTTCAAATTTTTCATTTCATTGCTTTCAGAAAAAGCTTCCTCTTCGAATATTTCATCTTCATATTCCTCATCATCTTCAGGGAGAGGATAAAGTTCCCTTAATCTCGCATCTTCTGCAGCTCTTGCTGCTTGCTCCGCCTCCAATCTCTGTTCAGATTCTCTTTGGAGATTCTCTTCTTCCTCCCTTTGTACAATTAATTCTGCTACCGCATTGTCTTCTGCCTCCTGATCATATTCATGGGAATTTTTTACGTCTATTTTCCATCCGGTTAATCTAGCGGCAAGACGTACATTTTGACCTTCTCTTCCTATAGCAAGACTCAATTGATCAGGAGGAACCAAAACATGAGCATGTTGTCCTTCGGGATCAACTAGCCTTACAAGGTCAACTTTAGCGGGGCTCAAAGAATTTAATATGTATTGAATAGGATCAGAAGACCACTTTATGACATCTATCTTTTCTCCCCTTAATTCGTTTACTACTTGTTGAATTCTGGCTCCTCTTGCACCGATGCAAGCTCCTACTGGATCTACTTCTTTTTCAATGCTATCTACGGCAACTTTAGTCCTTGGGCCAACAGCTCTCGAGGGAGGATTTGCTTCTCTTGAAACAGCAACAATTTTTACAGTACCTTCCTGAATTTCTGGGACTTCATTCTCAAATAAATAAACTACTAAACCTGCATTAGCTCTACTCACAAAGAGTTGAGGACCTTTTCTGGCTATTTCACTAACTTCTTTGAGAAATACTTTGAATGTTGCATTAGCTCTATAATTGTCATTCGGCAATTGATCTCTTTTAGGAAGTTCAGCTTCAACTTCTGGCCTACCTATACCTGAGCTAACACCCATGATTACAGACTGTCTTTCAAATCTTATAACTCTTGCTGTTAAAACAGGATCTTCTAAATCTGCGAATTCTTCCTGGATCATTTTTCTTTGTTGATCTCTCAACTTTTGAGCCAATACTTGCTTGGTAGTTGAGGCGGCCATTCTGCCAAAATCTTCTTTTTCTGGGGTGACATCTAAAACAACAGTGTCACCTATTTGAGCATCATCAGCTACTTGTTTAACTTCCTGAAGAGATATTTGATGATCTTCGCTTTCAACCTCTTCAACAATTATTTTACTTGATAAAATTCGATAACCTTCTTCATCTAGATCGAGTCCTACATCAAAGTTATTAAAGTATTCTTCATCAAATGGATCTTCTTTTACTCCAATGTAGAAGGTTCTTCTATATTTTTCGTAACCTTTAAGTAAGGCTTCACGTAAAGCTGATTCCACAACGTGAGGAGGTAATTTTTTTTCCTCACTTATGTCTTCGATAAGATTGTTTAAACCTGGGAGAATTACTAATGCCATCTATGATGGGTAAAATAAATAATAGTTGAAAATAAATTTAGTCTTTTAAAGTACAAAGACTAACCTTTAGTACTTCATTAAAAGGTATTTTTTTTATCTTACCTTTTATGTTAATGGCTAAATAATCTTTAGACTTTTCATAAAGTAAACCATTTAAAAAATTTATTTTTGAATTTTTTTGGTTTAACTCAACATTAACTGGAAAACCTTTAAAAGTTTTGAAGTCTCTTTCTGAGGTTAATTCATCACTGACCCCTTGACTACTAATTTCTAAAACATATGAACATTTTAAAAGATTTGAATTTTCTATTACAGCGGATGCTGGGTTATTGAACTTTGCACAATCGTTTAAAGTAATATCATCTTTGTTGGTTTTGCTTATAATAATTTTTATAATTATTGGGCTTTGATTTGTCAGAAAATTTAAACTATTAATCTTTACATTAAATTCTTTAGCTGCTTTTTGAAGAAGAATTTCTAAATTGTTTTTACATTCTTTATCCAATTTTTTAAGTATATTTTAAAGATATTGATTATTTTCACATAATAAAATGTTTTTTGAAAAACATATTATATGTATTTATTGATGTAAACAAAAAAACAACATTAGTAAGATTATTCAATTAAATTCTTAAATAACAGATATTTAGAACATACACAGATGCGGTTTCTAAAAACTAAATTTATTTATTTATTAAGAGTAAGTATTTTAATTTCTACTTTATTACTAAATTTTTACCCTTTGTCTAAAGTCTCAGCTTTAAATTTAATTGATGGGCATAATTTTGTTTCGGAGGCGGTTAAAAATGTAGGTCCTGCAGTAGTTAGAATAGATACTGAAAGATTAGTAGAAAGACAACAGTTTGATCCAACCTTATTAGATCCATTATTAAGAGATTTACTGGGAGAACCTGGAATGGCTCCTGATCGAGAGAGAGGACAGGGTTCAGGTGTGATAATTGATAAAAATGGTTTGGTTTTAACGAATGCTCATGTAGTTGAAAGAGTTGATAATGTATCTGTCACTTTGGCAGATGGGACTAATTGTGAGGGGCAAGTGTTGGGAACAGATTCAATTACTGATTTAGCATTAGTTAAAATTGAAGACCAAGTTAATTCTAGTTATGCACCTTTAGGAGATTCAGAAGAACTTGAAGTGGGTGATTGGGCAATAGCTCTTGGCACTCCGTACGGTCTAGAAAAAACCGTTACTCTTGGTATAGTTAGTAGTCTTCATAGAGATATTAATTCTCTAGGTTTTTCTGATAAAAGACTTGATCTTATACAAACAGACGCTGCAATTAATCCAGGTAATTCAGGAGGCCCACTTATAAATTCTAACGGTCAGGTAATTGGAATCAATACTTTAGTAAGGAGTGGACCTGGAGCTGGTCTAGGTTTTGCAATACCCATAAATTTAGCTAAAAATGTTTCTGACCAGTTATTAAAAAATGGTGAAGTTATTCATCCTTATCTAGGAGTCCAATTAATTTCCTTGAATCCAAAATTAGCCAAAGAACATAATGAAGATCCTAATGCACTTGTTCAATTACCAGAGAGGTCAGGAGCTTTAATTCAATCTGTAATTCCAAATAGTCCTGCAGAAAAAGCAGGATTAAGAAGAGGGGATTTAGTTATTGCTGCTGAAAATATTTTGATAGAAGAACCTAAGGCTCTTTTAGATGAAGTGGAAAAGGCAAAAATTGGAAAAATATTTCTGCTAAATGTTGTTAGAGATAATAAAGAAATTAAAGTCAATATTAAACCTGAAGCACTTCCAGGTTTGACATAAGTCATTTGTTGAAATTTAATATTCTATAAACTTCAGGTTGAAAACATTTTGGATTTACAGAATCAGATGAAACAAATAGTTGCTGATGCAGCTGTTAAAGAAGTAGAGGATGGAATGATCGTGGGCCTAGGATCAGGCTCAACAGCAGCACTTATGATAAAAAGTCTTGCTGAGCAAATTAAAACTGGAAAATTGAAAAATATTAGAGGAGTTCCAACCTCATTTCAATCAGAGGTTTTAGCACTAGAACTTAATATCCCATTAATTGATTTAGCCTCAGTTACTCAAATTGATATAGCTATTGATGGAGCGGATGAAGTAGATCCTGATTTCCAACTAATAAAGGGTGGAGGAGCTTGTCATGTACGAGAAAAATTGGTTGCGTCCAAAGCAAATAAATTATTAATTGTTGTTGATGAAACAAAACTAGTACAAAATTTAAACCAAGTTTTCCCTCTCCCTGTAGAGGTTTTGCCTTCTGCTTGGAAACAGGTGAAGGATATAATTTCAGAAATGGGTGGAATTTCTAATCTAAGAATGGCATTGAAAAAAGCAGGCCCAGTTGTCACCGACCAAGGTAACTTGATTTTGGATGTTCTATTTAAAGATGGTATAAAAGATCCAAAAAATTTAGAAATGTGTATAAATAATATTCCTGGAGTTCTGGAAAATGGATTATTTGTTGATTTAACAGATAAGGTTTTAGTAGGTAAAATTGAGCAAAACAGTCCTGTATTATTTTCACCTTCTAAGGGGAATTAATCTTCAAATCTAATTTTCACTGAATTTGCATGACTATGTAAGCCTTCACTTTTTGCTAAATTTATAATATCCAAACTGTTTATTTTTAGACTTTTTTCATTAAATTTAATTACTGAAGTATTCTTCATAAAAGTTTCAACACCTAATGAACCACTAAATCTTGCATTTCCGCTTGTGGGTAAAGTGTGATTTGGCCCCGCTAAATAATCTCCTACAGCCTCTGGTGTCCATTGCCCAAGAAAAATAGCACCGGCATTTTCAATCTTTTCAAGAGTTTTGTTTGGATCGCTAGTAATTATTTCTAAATGTTCTGGAGCAAAATCGTTGCTTAGTTCAATACATGATTCTAAATTATCGCAGATAGCAATTAATCCCCAATTCTTAATTGATTGGATACAAATTTCTTTTCTTGGGTGATCCTCTATTTTCTTAAAAACTTCATCAAAAACTTCTTGAGCTTGATCATTTGATGTCGTTAAAAGTATTGAGGAAGCCAATGGGTCATGCTCTGCCTGCGCTAATAGATCTGATGCTATTTGAGAACTCTTTGCTGTTCTATCAGCGATGATTAAAATTTCGCTTGGACCTGCTAACGAATCAATTCCAGTAAACCCATAAATTAACTTTTTAGCAGTTGTAACATAGATATTTCCAGGCCCTGAAATTACATCAACTTTATTTATTTGATTTGTGCCAAATGCCAAAGCTCCAATTGCCTGTGCTCCGCCGATTCTAAAAACTTTATCAACACCTGATAAATAAGCAGCAGCTAAAACTGTTTTATTTATAACCCCTTTTTTATTACCGGGAGAAACCATTGAAATTTCCTTGACTCCAGCTACTTTCGCAGGTATCGCATTCATTAAAACTGTACTTGGATATGCCGCTCTTCCTCCTGGAATATATAAGCCAGCTTTTTTTACAGGCATCCATCTTCTTTGGACAGAGTCACCATGTTCTCCTTTAATAGTGAATGATTCAGGGATTTCTTTTTCATGGAATTTTTTGATTCTTTGATAGGCAATTTCTAATGATTTTTTCAATTGATGATCTGTCTCTTCCCATGCAGACTTTAAATCTTTAGTTCTTATTCGCATTGGTTTAGGATGGAAGCCATCAAATTTTTTTGTATATTTTTCTACAGCTTTATCTCCATATACTTTTACTTCTTGAAGAATATCTTCAACTATAGAAGTTATTTTTTTATTGTTGCCGGAGGTAGTCCTTTGAGAAATTCTTCTCAATTCCTGGATAGCCTTGTCTTTATTATTTATAATCTTCATATTCTTAAATATTTTTAAAATTCAATTGATTGATTTGTAATTAACTGATTTAAATTAGATTATATATTATTGATTAGTGGACTAATTCTTTGGTATGATACAATTTCAAATTTAAATTTAACTTCTGTGGCCAATAATAAATCAGCGAAAAAGAGAATCCAAGTTGCTGAAAGAAATCGTTTAGTTAATAAATCATATAAATCAACAGTAAGAACACTAACTAAAAAAACATTAGCTAACTGTGAAAAATATAAGCAGGACCCTAATTCAGATAATAAAGATTTAGTTCAATTAAGTGTTAATCAGGCTTTCAGTCTTATTGATAAGGCAGTCAAAAAAAATGTTCTACATAAGAACAACGGTGCTAATAAAAAATCAAGAATCAATAAATTAGTTAAAAATTTTCTTACCAATTAAATAAGTAAGCAAATATGAACGATATTGAACTCATAGATTCTCATTGTCATTTGATATTTGAAAACTTTGAGAAAGATCTTCACGAGGTTGTTACAAGATGGCGTTCAATAGGTGTAAAAAAACTACTGCATGCTTGTTGTGAATTATCAGAAATCCCTAAATTAGAAAAAATATGCCGAAAATTTGATGAGTTGTATTATTCAGTTGGTTTACATCCTCTTGAAGCTGAGAAATGGGAATGTAATTCTAAATCTATATTAAAAAATGCAGCTCAAAAAGATTCAAGAGTTGTTGCAATTGGTGAGTTAGGGTTAGACTTTTTTAAAAGTGATAATACCAAAACTCAAATAGATGCCTTAGTTCCTCAAATGAACTTAGCCTTTGAACTTGATTTGCCTGTAATTATACATTGTAGAGAAGCTGCAAATGAGATGATAAAAATATGTAAAGAGCTATCTAATCAAGGTAAATGTCCCAAAGGGGTTCTTCATTGTTGGACAGGAACACCAGATGAGATGAAGCAATTTTTAGATTTGGGCTTCTATATAAGTTTTAGCGGGATTGTTACATTCCCAAAAGCATATGAAATACATGAATGTGCAAGAATTGTTCCTAGTGATAGGTACCTAATAGAAACAGATGCACCCTTTTTAGCACCTGTCCCATATAGAGGCAAAAGAAATGAGCCTGCATTTGTTGAAAGTGTTGCTAAGTCTCTAGCTAATTTAAGATCTTCAGAATTAAAAAATATTGCTGAAGAGTCATCTAGGAATGCTGAAGATTTGTTTAAATTTGACTTGATAAAATTACACTAAACCTGTTAATATTAAAAATTACTGGAAATTTTTTTAATTTTTAGTAATTAGCTAATTAAAGTTTAGTTTTATTGACTTTAACTTTAAATATTTGAAGCTAATTATTAACCAGGATATTTGTTGAAATCAAGACTTAAAGTCTTGATTTCAAATAAAAAGTCTTGATTAATCTCCTAAAAGTTAAGTGAAATTTTATAGTAATAATAAATCTTACTGAATGGCGGGTTTTCTTGGATGAGCAGTAGCGCTTTACAGGTAGCTAAAACAGCAACTTATTTACCAGATTTGGTTGAAGTACAAAGGGCAAGCTTTAAATGGTTTCTGGAAAAAGGTTTGATTGAAGAATTAAAAAGTTTTTCTCCAATTACTGATTACACAGGCAAACTAGAACTACATTTTATTGGTGAAGAATATAGATTAAAAAGACCAAGACACGATGTTGAAGAAGCTAAGAGAAGAGATGCAACTTTTGCTTCTCAAATGTACGTCACTTGCAGATTAATAAACAAAGAAACTGGAGAAATCAAAGAACAAGAAGTTTTTATTGGTGAACTCCCTTTAATGACAGAAAGAGGAACGTTTATTATTAATGGAGCTGAAAGAGTAATAGTAAATCAAATAGTACGAAGTCCAGGGGTATATTTTAAAGATGAACAGGATAAAAATGGTAGACGAACTTATAACGCTAGCGTTATACCTAACAGAGGAGCTTGGCTAAAATTTGAAACTGACAAAAATAATTTGCTTTATGTAAGAGTTGATAAAACAAGGAAAATTAATGCTCATGTCCTAATGAGAGCTATGGGCCTATCAGATAATGATGTAGTTGATAAACTTAGACATCCCGAGTTTTATAAACAATCAATTGATGCAGCTAACGATGAGGGTATAAATTCTGAAGATCAAGCATTATTAGAACTTTATAAAAAATTACGTCCAGGAGAACCCCCATCTGTTTCAGGTGGGCAACAACTTTTACATAGTAGATTTTTTGATCCTAAAAGATACGATTTAGGAAGAGTTGGTAGATATAAAATTAATAAAAAGTTGAGATTAACAGTTCCAGATAATGTCAGAACCCTTACTCATGAGGATGTTCTTTCTACAATTGATTATCTTATTAATTTGGAACTTGACATCGGTGGAGCGAGCTTAGATGATATTGATCATTTAGGTAATAGAAGAGTTAGATCTGTTGGAGAACTTTTACAAAATCAAGTTAGAGTTGGCCTCAATCGACTTGAAAGAATTATTAAGGAAAGAATGACAGTTGGCGAGACTGATTCGCTTACTCCAGCTCAGCTGGTAAATCCCAAGCCTTTGGTGGCAGCTATTAAAGAATTTTTTGGATCCAGTCAACTAAGCCAATTTATGGATCAAACAAATCCATTAGCTGAGTTAACTCATAAAAGAAGAATATCTGCATTAGGGCCAGGAGGTCTTACTAGAGAAAGAGCTGGTTTTGCAGTTAGAGATATTCACCCTTCTCACTATGGAAGATTATGTCCTATTGAAACTCCTGAAGGCCCAAATGCTGGACTCATAAATTCTCTTGCAACACATGCAAGGGTTAATGAGTATGGTTTTATTGAAACCCCTTTTTGGGAAGTTGAAAAAGGTAGGGTTATTAAAGAAGGTAAGCCTGTTTATTTATCAGCTGACTTAGAGGATGAATGTAGAGTTGCACCTGGTGATGTTGCCACTGATAAAAGCGGGAATATACTTGCAAATCTAATCCCAGTAAGATATCGACAAGATTTCGAGAAAGTACCCCCTCATCAAGTTGATTATGTTCAACTTTCTCCTGTTCAAGTTATTTCAGTAGCCACTTCTCTTATACCTTTCTTGGAACATGACGATGCTAATAGAGCATTGATGGGTTCCAACATGCAGCGTCAAGCGGTTCCACTACTAAGACCTGAACGACCTCTTGTAGGAACAGGATTAGAATCACAAGTCGCTAGAGACTCAGGTATGGTGCCAATCACTAAAGTAAATGGAATTGTTTCTTATGTTGACGCGAACGAAATAGTAGTAAAAGATGTTGAAGGTAATGAACATGTTCATTACCTTCAGAAATATCAGAGATCTAACCAAGATACTTGTCTAAACCAAAGACCAATAGTAAAAAATGGAGACCAAGTTATATCTGGTCAAGTTCTCGCAGATGGTTCGGCTTGTGAAGGTGGTGAAATAGCTTTAGGACAGAATGTTTTAATTGCTTACATGCCATGGGAAGGCTACAACTATGAAGATGCAATATTAGTAAGTGAAAGGATGGTTACAGATGATCTTTATACTTCTGTACATATAGAAAAATATGAAATAGAAGCTAGACAAACTAAATTAGGTCCTGAAGAAATCACTAGAGAAATTCCTAATATTTCAGAAGAAAGTTTGAATAATCTTGACGAAATGGGAATCATCAGAACAGGCGCCTTTGTAGAAAGCGGTGATATTCTCGTGGGAAAAGTTACTCCAAAGGGAGAATCAGACCAACCACCTGAAGAAAAACTTTTGAGAGCTATATTTGGTGAAAAAGCACGCGATGTTAGAGATAACTCTCTTAGGGTTCCTAAAACAGAAAAAGGAAGAGTTCTAGATGTTCGTATCTATACGAGGGAGCAAGGAGATGAATTACCTCCAGGTGCAAATATGGTTGTAAGAGTTTATGTTGCTCAAAGAAGAAAAATTCAAGTAGGAGACAAGATGGCTGGGAGGCATGGTAATAAAGGCATAATTAGTAGGATTTTACCTAGAGAAGATATGCCATATTTACCTGATGGCACTCCAGTTGATATTGTTTTAAATCCTCTTGGTGTTCCAAGTAGAATGAATGTTGGTCAGGTTTTTGAATTATTAATGGGCTGGGCGGCATCAAATTTAAATTGTAGGGTAAAAGTTGTCCCATTTGATGAGATGTATGGTGCTGAAAAATCACATCAAACTGTTCAAGCATTCTTAGAAGAAGCCTCAAAGCAAGATGGTAAGGATTGGGTTTATAACCCAAAAGATCCTGGAAAGTTATTACTTAAAGATGGAAGAACCGGCGAACCTTTTGATCAACCTGTTGCTGTTGGATATTCTCATTTTCTAAAGCTTGTTCACCTTGTAGACGATAAGATTCATGCTAGATCAACTGGTCCATACTCATTAGTTACTCAGCAGCCCTTAGGAGGTAAAGCCCAACAAGGTGGACAGAGACTTGGTGAAATGGAGGTTTGGGCTTTAGAAGCATATGGTGCGGCTTATACTTTGCAAGAATTATTAACTGTTAAATCAGATGATATGCAAGGAAGAAATGAAGCCTTAAATGCAATAGTTAAAGGAAAACCTATCCCTAGACCAGGTACTCCGGAATCATTTAAAGTTCTAATGAGAGAATTACAATCATTGGGTTTAGATATCGGTGTATATACAGATGAAGGAAAGGAGGTTGATTTAATGCAAGATGTAAATCCGAGAAGGAATACCCCTTCTAGACCTACTTACGAATCACTTGGGAACTCTGAATATGCAGAAGATTAAATACCTTTCAAATCCTTCATCCTTATAAATATCGTAAAAATGACTAACAGCAACTTAAGAACAGAAAATCACTTTGACTACGTCAAAATCTCTATTGCATCTCCTCAAAGAATAATGGAATGGGGTCAGAGGACATTACCCAATGGACAAGTAGTAGGAGAGGTTACCAAGCCAGAGACTATTAACTATAGAACTCTCAAACCAGAAATGGACGGTCTTTTTTGTGAAAAAATATTTGGACCTTCTAAAGACTGGGAATGTCATTGTGGTAAATATAAAAGAGTTAGACATCGTGGTATTGTCTGTGAGAGATGTGGTGTAGAAGTAACTGAAAGTAGAGTAAGAAGACACAGAATGGGTTATATAAAACTGGCAGCACCAGTTTCCCATGTTTGGTACTTAAAGGGTATTCCAAGTTATGTCGCTATTCTTTTAGATATTCCACTAAGAGATGTAGAACAGATTGTTTATTTTAATTGTTATGTTGTTTTGGATGTTGGAGATCATAAAGATCTTAAATATAAGCAACTCCTTACTGAAGATGAATGGTTAGAAATAGAAGATGAAATCTATGCAGAAGATTCAACTATTGAAAACGAACCATTTGTTGGTATAGGTGCAGAAGCTCTTAAACAATTACTAGAGGATCTTGATTTAAATGAGGTTGCTGAAGAACTTAGAGAAGAAATTACAAATAGTAAGGGTCAAAAAAGAGCTAAACTTATTAAAAGGATAAGGGTTATTGATAATTTTATTGCAACAAACGCTAAACCTGAGTGGATGGTATTAGACGCTATTCCAGTCATACCTCCTGATCTTAGACCAATGGTTCAGCTTGATGGGGGTAGGTTTGCTACATCTGATTTAAATGATCTTTATAGAAGAGTTATAAATAGAAATAATAGGTTAGCTAGACTTCAAGAAATTTTGGCTCCTGAAATCATTGTTAGAAATGAAAAAAGAATGTTACAAGAAGCTGTTGATGCTCTTATTGATAATGGAAGAAGAGGTAGAACCGTTGTTGGTGCAAATAATAGAGCATTAAAATCTCTCAGTGATATCATTGAGGGAAAGCAAGGAAGATTTAGGCAGAATTTACTGGGTAAACGTGTTGATTATTCTGGAAGATCAGTCATAGTAGTTGGTCCAAAGTTAAAGATGCATCAATGCGGACTACCAAAAGAGATGGCTATTGAGCTTTTTCAACCTTTTGTGATTCATAGATTAATACGTCAAAATATCGTAAATAATATCAAGGCAGCTAAAAAATTAATACAAAAAGCAGATGATGAAGTTATGCAGGTCCTGCAAGAAGTTATTGAGGGCCATCCAATACTCTTAAATAGGGCTCCAACTCTTCATAGGTTAGGTATTCAAGCTTTTGAACCTAAATTAGTAGGAGGTAGAGCTATTCAACTTCATCCACTTGTATGTCCTGCATTTAATGCTGACTTTGATGGAGATCAAATGGCAGTTCATGTCCCTTTAGCGCTAGAAGCACAAACTGAGGCACGTATGCTTATGTTGGCAAGCAATAATATCCTTTCACCTGCAACTGGAGAACCAATTGTTACTCCTTCACAAGATATGGTTTTGGGTTCTTATTATCTAACAGCATTGCAACCAGATTTCAAAAAACCAGAGTTTGGTGATAATGAAAAAACCTATGCTTCACTAGTAGATGTAATTTTTGCTTTTGAAGATAAAAGGGTTGGTCTACATGAATGGGTCTGGGTTAGGTTCAATGGGGAAGTTGAAGATGATGAAGAATCTAGTAGCCCAAAAGAATCTAAAGAATTGGAAGATGGTTCAAGGTTGGAAATTTGGGATTTTAGAAGGGACAGATTTGATTCCCAAGATAATTTAATAAGCAGATTTATTTTAACAACAGTAGGAAGGGTGGTTATGAATCATACGATTATTGATTCTGTATCCAAAACGTAATCCTTAAAAAACACTAATTTATTTATCTATAAAAAAATGACATCATCCAAACCAAAAAAAAATTCAAGAGTACGTAAAACTACAAAAAATTCCAAAAAAAATAATAAGGTAATCATGCCTTTATTGGCTAAGACACCACCCTCATTTAAAAATAAAGTAGTAGATAAAAAAGCTTTAAAAAATTTAGTTTCATGGGCATATAAAACTCATGGAACTGCTGTAACTGCGGCAATGGCAGATAATTTAAAAGATTTAGGATTTAAATATGCTACACAAGCAGCTGTTTCTATTTCAGTAGATGATTTGAAGGTACCTGAAGCTAAACAAGATTTAATTGGACAAGCAGAAGCACAAATTACTGCGACTGAAGAATGTTACAGACTTGGAGAAATTACAGAAGTTGAAAGGCATACAAAGGTTATTGATACTTGGACAGAAACTAACGAGAGATTAGTCGATGCAGTTAAAAATAATTTTAATCAGAATGATCCTCTTAACTCAGTTTGGATGATGGCTAATTCTGGTGCTAGAGGAAATATGTCTCAGGTAAGGCAACTTGTTGGGATGAGAGGTTTAATGGCTAATCCTCAAGGTGAAATTATTGATTTACCAATTAGAACAAATTTTAGGGAAGGACTTACTGTAACTGAATATGTAATTTCTTCTTATGGCGCAAGAAAAGGTTTAGTTGATACAGCATTAAGAACAGCTGATTCAGGTTATTTGACAAGAAGATTGGTTGATGTAGCCCAAGATGTAATTGTTAGAGAAGAAGATTGTGGTACTGAAAGGTCGATAGTTGTGGAGGCTGAAGATGGCAAATTTGGCTCAAGGCTTCTTGGAAGACTTTCGGCAGAAGATATCTTCGATTCTGAAGGTAAATTAATTATTCCGAAGAATACTGCAATAGATCCTTCTTTATCTAAAAGTGTAGAGTTATCTTTAATCACAAAAGTAAATATTAGATCCCCATTAACTTGTGAGGCTAATCGTTCAGTTTGTAGAAAATGTTATGGATGGGCTTTGGCTCATAATCATTTAGTTGATTTAGGAGAAGCTGTAGGGATTATTGCAGCTCAATCAATTGGAGAACCTGGAACACAGTTGACTATGAGAACTTTTCATACTGGAGGTGTATCTACAGCAGAAAGTGGAGTAGTAAGGTCTAAAATTCAAGGTAAGGTAGAATTTAGTTCGAAAGCGAAGATTAGGGGATATAGAACTCCACATGGAGTAGAAGCTAAACAAGCTGAAGTAGATTTTTTATTAAAGATTGTTCCTTCTGGAAGTATCTCTAATAAAGCTCAAAGAATTGAAGTAACTAGCGGATCTCTTTTGTTTGTAGATGATGGACAAGAAATTGATTCTGACATAACTGTTGCCCAAATTACTTCAGGTGCTGTAAAGAAAAGTGTTGAAAAAGCTACTAAAGACGTAATCTGTGATTTAGCTGGGCAAGTAAGGTATGACAAAGTTATCCAACCAAAGGAAGTAACTGACAGACAAGGTAATATTACTTTGAAAGCTCAAAGATTAGGAAGGTTATGGGTTCTAGCTGGAGATGTTTATAATTTACCGCCTAATGCTAAACCTATTGTTTCAACAGCAAAAAATGTAGATCAGGGAACTGTTTTAGCTGAAGCAAGTCAATTTAGTGAGTTTGGAGGTGAGGTTCGTTTAAGGGAATCAATTGGAGATTCTAGAGAAGTTCAGATCGTGACAACTTCAATGTTGTTGAGTAATTTTAAATTACTTGAAGAATCAACTCATTCAGGTGAAATATTTCATTTAGAGTCTAAAGATGGAACTACCTATCGATTAAATACCTCACCTGGTAGCAAAATTAGCAGCGGTGAAGTAATAGCTGATTTAGCAGATGAACGGTTTAGAACAAAAACCGGTGGATTAGTAAAATATGCACCTGGTTTAAGCGTAAAAAAAGCAAGATCATCAAAAAATGGTTTTGAGGTTAGTAATGGTGGAACATTACTTTGGATTCCTCAAGAGACACATGAAATAAATAAAGATATATCCCTACTTATGATAGAGGATATGGCATGGATTGAAGCGGGAACTGAAGTTGTCAAAGATATATTTAGTCAAACATCAGGGATTGTAACAGTAACTCAAAAAAATGATATTTTGCGTGAAATTACTGTCAGGAATGGTTCTTTTCATGAGTGTGATGATGAAGAAATTTTAAGTCAATTTACTGAAGAAGGAAAATTAGTTAATCCAGGAGAAAAAATTCTAGATAGTGTCGATAATAATGAAATTCTTTTTGTTCAAAAATTAGAAACATCCAAGAGTAAAGGATTACTATTAAGAACCGTAGAAGAATTTACTATACCTGATGAAGCAGAGTTGCCTGAATTATCTCATGTTAAACAGGAAAAGGGTCCATCTTTAGGATTAAAAGCTATTCAAAGGCTTTCCTATAAAGATGGAGAATTAATAAAATCTGTCGAGGGGGTAGAACTTCTGAGAACTCATCTAAGTTTAGAAAGCTTTGATGCAACGCCCCAAATGACCATTGATGTCGAGACCATTCAAGATAAAAGTGATAAATCAATAAATAGATTAAATTTAGTTATTTTGGAATCAATCTTGGTAAGGAGAGATACCATATCTGATTCCAGTCATGGCTCAACACATACTGAATTACAAGTAAAGAATAATCAGCTTGTTAAAGCTGGAGATGTAATTGCTACCACTCAAATTCTTTGTAAAGAGAAAGGGATAGTTCAACTTCCACTTACGGTTGAGGATGAACCAATTAGACGACTTATAGTTGAAAGAGAAGAAGATAAAATTAAAATTGATATTAAAGGTAAAGCTTCTGTAAAAGTTGGTGATCGTGTTGTTGATGGAGATTCAATTAGTCAAACTGAAAAATCTACTTCATGCGGAGAAATAGAAGATGTCTCAAGCGACTTTGTAACCTTAAGACTTGGAAGACCATATATGGTTTCACCTGATTCTGTTTTACATGTAAAAGATGGAGATTTAGTGCTTAGAGGAGATGGTTTAGCTTTACTAGTTTTTGAAAGGCAGAAAACAGGGGATATTGTTCAAGGGTTACCTCGAATTGAAGAGTTACTAGAGGCAAGGAGACCAAGAGATTCGTCAACTTTATGCAAAAGATCTGGAGTTGTCCAAATCAAAGAAGGGACTGATGAAGAATCAGTATCTTTATCTGTTATTGAAAGAGATGATGTTATTAATGAGTATCAACTTTTAATAGGACAAAATATTATGGTAAGTGACGGACAACAAGTTACTGGCGGAGAACTTTTAACTGATGGTCCAATAAATCCTCATGAGTTACTAGATTGTTTATTTACTGATTTAAAAGATCAAAAACCTTTAATGGAGGCAGCCCAAGAATCTATCTCAAAATTACAAAGAAGGATGGTAAGCGAGGTACAGAATGTTTATAAGTCACAGGGGGTAGCTATTGATGATAAACATATTGAAGTTATTGTTAGACAAATGACAAGTAAAGTTAGAATAGAAGATGCAGGAGATACAACTCTTCTTCCGGGAGAGTTAATCGAATTAAGACAAGTAGAAGACACAAACCAAGCTATGTCTATTACTGGCGGAGCACCTGCCGAGTTTACTCCAGTTTTATTAGGTATAACTAAAGCTTCTCTTAATACGGATAGCTTTATTTCAGCAGCCTCTTTCCAAGAAACTACAAGAGTTCTTACAGAAGCTGCCATTGAAGGCAAGTCTGATTGGCTTAGAGGTTTAAAAGAAAATGTAATTATCGGAAGACTAATACCAGCGGGAACAGGTTTTAGCGGTTTTGTTGAGGAATTAGCTTCTGAAGCCGGCCCTCATCCTGATATTCTCGCAGAAGAAACGGCAGGATATAGAAGAGCTCAGAATTTAAGGCCAGACTATACAGTTGAGATGCCTCAATCACCTACAGTAAGCTCTACTGCTATACTTGACGATCCAAGTGAAGAAGATTTAGAAACTACTAGGAATAGGCATGGAATTGATCCTTCATCGAGCAATTTTGCAGCTTTTGCAAGACCAAATGCTGAAAATCAGTTTTCTGAAGACCAATTACCAGATCCCGCGGCTTTGGAAGGCTTACAAGAGGAGGGTCTTCTTTCTGATGAATAAAACTTTTTTCATCATAATTCACTAGAATACTGTTTTAAATTTTAATTAATGATTAAGCCTGATATTATTCCTAAAAGAAAATTACCTCGTTACGGGTTTCATAATTATAATGAAAAGCTTAATGGAAGAATGGCGATGATAGGCTTTATCGCCCTTATATTGACTGAATTATTCTTAAAACATGGATTATTATTATGGTAATTATACAAAAGTTAGTTTATTGATAACTTGAAAAACCTTATTGGATATAGTGTTAAGGATTTAGAAAATGTAGCTTTGAATTATGGTGAGGCTGCTTTTAGAGGACGTCAAATTTATAGTTGGCTGTATGACTATAAAAATAGGTCTAAAAGTATTGATGAAATTAATGTTTTGCCATTAAATTTTAGAAATATTTTAAAAAGAGAAGGATTTATATTTGGGGAATTAATGTTAAAAGAAAAGTATTTAGCAAATGATGGAACTTTAAAGTTGTTATTAAATACCAGAGATAATGAAACTTTAGAGTGCGTTGGAATTCCAACTGAGAAAAGATTAACTGCATGTCTTTCAAGTCAAGTGGGATGTCCAATGGATTGCAAATTCTGCGCTACAGGTAAAGAAGGATTAAAAAGATCTTTAAAAGCAAGTGAAATATTAGAACAAATTTTATTTATTGAAAATGAAATGAACCATAAAGTATCTAATATTGTTTTTATGGGAATGGGTGAGCCTTTATTAAATATTGATGAGTTAGTTTTGTCAATTAGATCAATCAATGAAGATTTCGATATTAGTCAGAGAAAGGTCACAGTAAGTACTGTTGCTATTCCAAAAATGATACCTAAATTATCAGAAATTTCTTTTCAAGTATTGGGTAAATGTCAATTTACTCTTGCAATTAGTTTGCACGCTTCAAATCAAAAAACAAGAGAATCCATTATACCAAGTGCTAAAAAATATCATATTAAAAATATTATTGACGATTGCAGAGAATTTGTAAGAAAGACTGGTAGAAGAGTGAGTTTTGAATATTTAATGTTAAAAGGGGTTAATGATAAATTAGAACATGCTGATGAATTAAGTAATTTAATAAAAGGTTTCCAATGCCATGTGAATTTGATTCAATATAATCAGATTGAAGAAGTTGAATTTAAGGAAACCCCTCTAAAGAATGCAAAACTCTTTCAAAGCAGGCTTTCAAATAATGGGGTTAATGTTAGTTTTCGAAGAAGTAGAGGCTCAGATAGAAATGCAGCATGTGGTCAGTTAAGACAAAATGCCAATAATAAATAATCATATTTAAAAATTTTTATTAAATCCAACTTAAACACGTTATTATTAATTTAATCGTTTCTGGATTTTTGGGTTTTATCAAAACTAAGCTTTTACCTTTTGCTATTGTTAGTCTTTTCGGGATAGCATTTTTTGCTGTAAGTGCGAGGATTTGGTTGCCAGGAGATATGATGTTACCTGCTCCGATTAATTAATATTTATTATTATTAAAATGACTAAAAAGAAGGATATTCAAAGTGAAATTTTGGCAGAAATAGTAATTGATCCTGATGTTTTAGCTAAAGAATTATCTGAAGAACTTGAAGTTGATCCTTTAGAACAGATTGATCAAGATAGTTTTTCAAATGGAAATCTAGATAAAAATTTAGAATGCGATGAAGCCTTAAAATTGCTTAAGGGTAATAGAGATCAAAGAATTCAAGGATTAAGAATATTTTGTGAATATAGAGATAAAAGATCTTTTCCTCTTTTACTACCTCTACTTGATCAACCTTGTCCAGTAGAAAGAATGAGTGCAGTATATGCCTTAGGTAGAAATCCATTCCCGAGCGCAGTTAAAAAATTAATTAGCTTATTAGAAACAGATGATAATGCATATGTAAGAAGAGCTACTGCATGGAGTCTAGCTAATTATGATAATCAAATTGTTTTGAAGCCATTAATAAATTCATTAAAAAATGATGTAGCTGCAGTAAGATTATGGTCTTCAAGTTCTCTAGCTGAAATTGGAAATTTATCGTCCTCGAATGCTCAATTAGCTGCTGAACAACTTTTAATAAGCTTAAAAATAGATAACGAACCTGTAGTAAGAAGCAATTGCATATGGTCATTATGTAGGTTGTTTGAAAAATTAAGTGAAATTTTGCAAGAAAGCTTTGTAGATGAATGCACAAAAATTGCCCTTTTTGATAAAGAACCTTCCGTTATGGAAGAAGCAAAAACTGCCTTGGATTCTATGGGTATGAAAGGGTTTTATAAATAGAATTTATATGTTTATTAAGTTATCAATACATAAAAATAAATTTTTAATTAACATGTACCAACTGAAACAATTATTTTCCGTTATTCTATATAAAGTATTAGTACTTAGTACTTGATTTTAATGCCACAAAGAACATTAAGATTCAAAATTCATCAAGATGGGAGAGTTGAGGAAACTGTCGAAGGTTTCAATGGTAATGCATGTAATAGTGCTACAAAAAATATTGAAGATGCTCTTGGTGAAGTAAAAGTCAAAAACAAAACTGCTGAGGCTTTTATCTTAAACAAAAATGAAAAATTAAAACAATTTAACACTGAATCTAATGTCACATTTTAGTACTATTAAAACCCAACTTAAAGAAGTAAAACCATTAATTAAAGCTTTGAACCAACTAGGTTATGAAATTAATCAAGAAAAAAAGTTTGTTAAAGGATATAAAGGACAATTTACTGCTGTAGATATAAGCATGGATTTGCCTAGTAACACAAAAGTTGGTTTTAAATGGGATGAAAATTCTAATTCATATGAATTAGTAACTGATTTAGATCTTTGGAAATTTAATTTGCCGGTTGAAAGGTTCATATCAAAAATCACTCAAATGTATGCTTATCATACAATTCTTGAAAAAACAGAAGAGGATGGTTATCAAATAGTTGAGCAAAAAAACCAAAATGATGGATCAATTGAATTAGTCCTTACTAAGTGGGAAAGTTAGTAATTGAATACTAATTCAGTTGGCGAAATTGATATTTTTGATGAAACTCAACAATTTACAGGTTATGAACCTGTCTTGGGAGGAGAATTAACTGAAAAAGCTGTTTGGGTTGATGAAAGTAGATGTATCGGATGTAGATATTGTGCACATGTTGCAACTAATACTTTTATTGTTGATGAGGAATATGGTAGGAGTAGAGCTATAAGACAAGATGGTGATAATTTAGAAACGTTACAAGAAGCTATTGATACTTGTCCTGTAGATTGTATTCATTGGGTTAAATTTGAAAATTTGTCAGATCTAGAGAATAGCCTTGATAGGGATATGTTTCAATCATTAGGAAAACTACCAAGAATAAACAAGCATTAATTTCTGATGGAGTTGCCTTGTCGAAGATTTGGTAGAACAAATTTAGAAATACCTGTTTTGTCGCTAGGGGGAATGAGATTCCAAAAAAGTTGGGATGAACTGAAATTTTCCGAGATTTCACTAGATGACCAGAGAAAAGTTGAAAATATACTAAATCTTGCAGATAAATTTGGTTTTAATCACATAGAGACAGCTAAGTATTATGGCACTTCTGAAATTCAGTTAGGTATGGGGTTTAAGAGTATAAAAAAAATACCAAAAATTATTCAAACAAAAATACCTCCTAATCATGACCCAAAATTATTCGAAGCAGAACTTTTGAAAAGCTTTGAAAAATTGCAAGTAAAGAAAATTGATTTATTAGCGATACATGGAATCAATTTACCAGAACATCTTCATCAGGCTGTAAAAGATGGAGGTTGTATTGATATTTTAAAAAAATTTCAAAAAGAAAATTTAATTGGTCATGTAGGGTTTTCGACACATGGAGAATCATCTTTAATAGAAAAAGCGATTTCAACAAATTTCTTTGATTATATTAATTTGCACTGGTATTTCATAAATCAAACCAATTCCAAAGTAATTGATTTAGCTCATAAATATGATCTTGGAGTTTTCATAATAAGTCCTACCGATAAAGGTGGACATCTCCATACACCATCAACAAAAATGTTGGAACTTTGTAGTCCTTTACATCCAATAGTATTTAACGATCTTTTTTGCTTAAGAAACAAAAATATTCATACTATAAGTGTTGGGATAGCAAAGGAGGAAGACTTTGATTTGCATTTAGAAGCAGTTTCTTTGTTATCAGAATCTGATCATTATATTCCTAAAATATTAAATAGATTAAAAAAAGAATCAATAAATTCCTTAGGTTTAGAGTGGTATCAAAATTGGGATAAAAATTTACCAAATTGGCAAAATACACCAGGAGGAATAAATATTCCTGTTCTTTTATGGCTCTCGAACTTAATTGATTCCTTTGAATTGGAAGAATTTGCAAAATCTAGATATCAATTACTTGGTAATGGAGGTCATTGGTTTCCAGGTAATAATGCTAATTTGCTAGATATTGATGTATGCGAAGATCAATTATTCAGAGTTTTAGAAAGGCATATAAAACCCAATAAGGTTATAAAGAAATTAAGAGTCCTAAAAGAAAAGTTTGGAGAAAAATCATTATCAAGATTATCAAAGAATTAACCTCTTAGTGGATATTTTTCAGCTTTCCCAATGCTTCTAGGATAAATATCAGGACAAGATTTTATTGGTTCAATAAAAATAGCATTACGTATACCTTTTTCTCTAGGAAGAAAATTTCTTTTAATTTTCAAGATTTTCCCTTCTAATACTTTTAAGGTATTTTCTAAATTTTTATTATCTTCATTGGTCCATTTGCCACAATATAAAATACCTAATCCATTTGATTGCAACATAGGTAATATATATTCTGAAACTGTGGAAGGATTACTAACTGCTCGTGCTGTAGCAATATTAAAACTATTTCTAAATGAGGATTGATGTCCAAGGTTTTCAATACGATCATTTATTACAAATATATTATTTTTGAAATTAATACTTTTGATAATTTCTTTAAGTGAATCTGTTTTTTTTTTAGAAGAATCGACTAGATAGACTTCTGAATTAGGATGAGTTATGGCATAGGCAAATCCTGGGAATCCACAACCTGATCCAATATCAATAAATTTTTTATTATCAAAACTTTTATTGGAATTTTCTTTAAATGTCCAAAGACTATCATACACTTGAGAAATCCAGTAATCGTCTCCCTCAATTAATCTAGTTAAGTTGGTTTTATAATTTAATTGTTTAATTCTCCTCCGTAATTCTTTAAACAATATTATTTCTTCTTCAGTTACTAATTTCAGAAGTTCGTAGGGGAGACTGTCTTTTGTCATTGAGTTTTAAATAGTTTCTTATAGGCTGTTACCGCAAAATATTCTATTTTGTCAAAATTGATTAGAATAAAACTAATTATAATTATATTCTTTTGAAAGGTGAGATAACTTATTATAAGATTTTGGGCGTTAATGAAAATGCCTCAAATCACGAATTAAGAAAAGCTTTTTGTAAACTCTCAATAGAACTTCATCCTGATACAACTTCATTAGAGTTAGAAGATGCAAAAAATAAATTTCAAAAAGTATTAGAAGCATATGAAAATTTAAATAATTCTAATTTGAGGAAACTCTATGATGAAAAATTAAGAGTAAATTCTAAAAAACCAAATAAAATAGATTTAAATGTATTAAACACCTTAATTATAGATTCTAATAATCAACAGTTAGTAGGTAATAGGAGACCATTCTCCAATGGAGAAATGTTTTCTTTATTTTTGTTGATTATTATTATTTTTATAAGTTTGTTTTTAGCTATCGTTATCGCTTCTTTTACTGGTAAAGAATTAGAGTCAATTCCAACTTGGCTTCTGAGATAATTATTTAAATAACTTCTGTGATCCCATCTGATAACCCTCTTAATCAACATTCGCTTCAATCGTTAGAATTATGGTTAAGAGATTTAGGTGCAACTAAAGATATTTATAATCCCTCTAAATGGCATTTGTTACTTTCTAATTGGAATGCAATTATTATTTTTGAACAAGAAGATTTAAGTGTTGTCTGGGAGAGCGAAGGTGAATCAACTAAAAGGCTATTTTCTTATTGTATTAATAGAGAAGATATAGAAAATGCCATTCTACATGGTCCATAATTTTATATTTTATAGTTCACTTAAAATTTCAAAAATAATATCGTAACTTTTTTCTAATTGATTGTCTGTAATACAAAGAGGCGGTAATAGATATATTACATTCCCAAGTGGTCTAATAAATAAACCTTTTTTAATCGATAAAGCTTTTATTCTTTTGCCAATACTATTTAAATATCCATCATTATTTCCAATTTCAATATCAAATGCGGCGATTGTTCCTGTTACTCTTATCTTTTTTACTGATGATAATGTTTTAATTTTCTTTAGATAGGAAAAGTGCTTTTCCTCAAAAGAAAGATATTTAGTTGGATCATTTTCTAATAAGTCAAGGCTCGCATTAGCTGCAGCACATCCTAAAGGGTTTGCAGTGAAGCTATGTCCATGCCAAAAAGTTTTTTTAGGAGAATCGCTAATAAAAGCTTGGAAAACCCTTTCTTTAGCTAAAGTTATCCCCATAGGTAGGAATCCTCCCGTTAAACCCTTTGAAATAGAAATTAAATCAGGAATTATATTTGCCTTTTGAAATGCGAACAGACTTCCACATCTCCCAAATCCAGTTAAGACCTCATCAGCTATTAATAGAGAATTATTATTTTTTACTACTTCTGAAACTTTTTTAATAAATTCAGGTCTAACCATATTCATTCCACCGGCCCCCTGTACTAATGGTTCAATGATGACTGCTACAGTTGGCTTTTTAAGAAGGTTAGTTAATACTTGGATTGCTTTATTCTCTTTTATTTCAACCTTATCATCATTTATCCAAGTTGAAGGCCATGGGACCCTTTTTACAGGGAACATTAGGCTATTAAAATTTTCATTAAAAATATTTCGTTCTCCTAAAGCCATCGCTCCGAATGTATCACCATGATAAGCTCCATCAAAAGCAATTATTTGGTTTCTTGTTTCACCTTGATTTTGCCAAGATTGATAGGCAATTTTTAAAGCCACCTCTACGGCGGTAGATCCATTATCAGAAAAAAATAGTCGTTCTAATTGTGTTAAGCTGCTGAGTCTCTCTGATAATATTCGAGCCTGTGGATGTAAGAAGTCAGCGAATATAACTTGTTCAAGGGTTTTAGCTTGATGATAAATTGCATTTGCTATGTAATCATTACTATGACCATGCAGAGTAACCCACCAACTACTTATTCCATCAATGAGTTCTTGTTTTGGATTTTTAGTGTAAATTAAGGCATTTTTCCCATGAGTTACTTCTATTTGCGGTTTGCTATTTGTAATCTGCGTAAAAGGCGGCCATATATTTGGGTGCCAATCTTGATTAGTATTGTTTAAAAACTTAGATTTCATTAATATTTTTTCGAATTTAATATCGTAATCAATTTATTTTTAATATTTAGCTCTTTCCATAGTATATCTAAATTATTGGAGTCAATTTTATCGATATAAGGAAATTCAGCAATGATTGGGAGATTAGTAAATTCACTTAATGTTTTTGGATTATCAAAGTGTTTGTTTCCGTTAATAACTAAACCTAGAATTTTAATATTTCTTTTCTTTAATGCTTCAACACTAAGAAGAGTGTGATTTAGAGTTCCAAGTCCGCTCCGACATACAAGTATGACAGGTATGTCCCATTTCTTGATTTGATCTATTTGCAGATAATTTCTTGTGATTGGGACCATTAATCCCCCCGCTGTTTCTACAATTAATGGTCCAACAATATTGGGTAAATTCAATAACTGAAAGTTTATAACTTTTTGATCTATTTCAGCCGCCCAATGAGGAGAAACAGGTTCTCTAAAGATATAGGCTTCTTTGATTATCTTTGCTTTATTTACTTTTGTAAGTCTTGCAAGAGCTTGACTATCTATCTCTGATTCAATTCCACTTTGAATAGGCTTCCAATAAAAAGAATTTAATCCTCTTACAAAAAAAGAACTAATTAATGTCTTCCCGATATCAGTATCCGTACCACATATTACAAATTGGAATTGATTCTTTATAGCACTCATAATTTTTTTAATATGAGAATATTAATTTCCCATGTAAGGTTAACTGAATTAATTTCTTTCTTAGGCCAAAACTTTTGCATTTTTTTTAATTCAGACACTTTTTTACGTTTACATTTAGTTGATTGAGCACCTACATTCACTATACTTCTGAAAAGTTTATAAACATCTGGAAAGTTTTCTACATATAAATATTTATTTGAGAAGAATATTTCATCGGATTTGTAAGATTTAATTATATCTTTTGAAATAGGGAAAGTGAGACCGCTATATTTAATATTAGTTTCTTTGCAAGTTTGCTTCCATTCCGGGAAGGAATTTATTGAAGGATATGAAATTATTAAATATCCACCAGAGCTTAATTTACTGAACCAATCTCTTATTATTTTTTCGGGATTGTTTAACCAGTGTATACAAAAGTTAGATGTCATTAGGGGACATTTCATAATTGAAGAAGGTAAACAATTATTTAAATCCCATAAAATCTTTTTACTAGAGTCTTTATTCTGAAGAAGCATTTTTTTGCTGAAATCAATTCGGGTAATTTTTTTTGTTGAAAATTCCTTTTCTATTTCATCAGCTAATAAACCTGTCCCTGAGCCAAGATCTATCCATTCACCTTTTTGAATACTTAGTCCTTTTAAAATAGAAACAATCTTTTCAGCAAAATGTTTTTGAATATTTGAATAACCTAAATAATTTGCAGCAGCATTATTAAAGTTATTTTTTACTGTTTCATTCCAAATATTATTTTTCATATTTATTGTCGATAATTCTTTTGATTATTTGGTAAAAATTTAAATTAGTTAAACAATGACCTTGATTAGATAATTCAATTACAGTTGGTTTTTTACTTAATTTTTTATTTAGTAATTCAATAAAGTTATTACTTGAATCTTGGTCAAGAATTAAATCTTTTTTTGAGTTTATAACTATAACATTGCAATTTTTACCAATATTCTTTAACGAATTTGTATCGGTATAAAGTTTTTTAAAGTCTTTTAATAGAAGATTATTATTTAAACCCTTTAAATTTTTATAAAACATATTTTGAAAATTAATGTTCATATTATTTGGCAAAAAAGAACGATATATAAATTCTTTTAATATTTCCTCTGCCTCAAATGAAATAATTTTTTTCTCCATTCTTTTTAGAGATCTATAAATCAAATTTCTTTTTTTGCTTGAGGGAAGAAAATTATTAAATGAATTTATAAAAACAACATGGGAAGCTTCATCTAAAAGATTTCCTTGAATTAAATGGAAACCTAGAGAATGACATAAAACCATCTTAATTTGACTATTAAAATTTTTTTTGACCCATTTTGATTGGTTGACACTTCTTGAAAAATAACCTCTTTCGTTATTTTGCCAATGCCATCCATTTTTTTGAAATTCAACTTTATAACTATCCCAGAAACTTTGATCTAACCCCCATCCATGCTGAGTAATAACTTGGTTCATTTGAAATTTCTTAATGCAGAGGTAAAATTTTTGAGTATTTCTAGATTTAAATCTCTTCTAATTGTCAGCCTTATTCTTGATTTGTTCACCTGAACAGTGGGTGGTCTAATAGCAGTAGCTAAAAAACCATTTTTTTCAAGATATTTTTGTAGAAGTATTGTCTTTTCTTCTTGCCCAATAATTATAGATAAGATTTGAGATTCTCCCTTAATTGGGTAACTACAATTTCGAAGAATTTCTCTTTTCCACTTTTCAGAAGCGATCAATAAATTAATACCCCATTCTTTATTATTTTTGATTTTTTGAAGAGATTTAAGTGCACCTGCTGCCAATGCTGGGGAAAGAGCAGTTGTATATCTAAATGCCCCACTCGTTTGGATAAGGTATTCACCAATCTTTGAGTTGCAAGCTATGAAGGCCCCGCCACTACCAAAAGACTTCCCAAAGGTGCCTGTAATCATTGTTATTTCATTAGATAAATCAAAACTTAAACCTTTACCTTCAGGACCTAAAACTCCAAGAGCGTGAGCCTCATCGACTAGTAATTGCACATTATATTTTTTACATATTTCAGTAATTTCTTTGAGAGGAGCAATTGACCCCTCCATGCTGTAAAGAGATTCAACAATTATAAGAATTGACTTTTGTGCTGAATTGAATTTAAGAATTTTATTTTCTAAGTCTTTTAAATCATTATGTGTGAATCTTACTAGTTTTGATCCAGAAGCTTTTATTCCAACTAATAAAGAATTATGAATCAATTTGTCAGCTATTACAATACTGTTTCTATTCGCTAAACCTTGTACGGCAGCAATATTAGCTTGGAAACCACTTGGGAATAAAAGGACTTTTTCCTGATTAAGCCATTCTGCAAGTTCTGCCTCTAATAAAGTATGTATTGGTCTTGAGCCCGTTATAAATCTTGAACTGCCTGAACCAAGACCTTGAGATAAGCTTATTTCATAAGATGCTTTTATTACATCCTTATCTCTACTTAATCCAAGATAATCATTACTACATAAGTCAACTAGGTTATTATTGGTTTTATCTGGATTTAAATTTTCAAGTTCATATGGTTTTTGACCCAAAGTAAATGTCTCTAACTTACGAAGTCTATTTTTTGGAATTTTTATTTTATTCATTATTAAACAAATTCAACTAGTTGATTTTTATAAAATGATCTAGGTTTACCATTAAAGTGTGCAATGTGTTTATTGTTTATTAATATCTATATAGATCATATCTCAAGAAGTTAACTCCTCCTCCCTTCAATCACAATTATTGCTTGATTTAGAGGAATATTTTCCATTCCAGCTAGATCAGTTCCAAATAGAGGCAATAAAAGCTATAAACAGTGGGAATTCTGTTGTTTTAACTGCTCCAACGGGTTCAGGTAAAACATTAATTGGTGAATTTGCTATTTATAGAGGTTTATCTCATAAAAGTAGAGTTTTTTATACAACCCCTTTGAAAGCTTTATCAAATCAAAAGTTTAGGGATTTTATTAGTCAATTTGGAGAAGAGAAAGTAGGTCTACTTACCGGCGATATTAGTATAAATAGAGATGCTCCAATCTTAGTAATGACAACTGAGATATTTAGGAATATGCTTTATGGAGAATTTGAAGAATTTGATGACCCATTGGTAAATCTAGAATCTGTAATTCTTGATGAATGTCATTATATGAATGATCCCCAAAGAGGAACAGTTTGGGAAGAAACAATAATTCATTGTCCTAGTAGAACTCAGATAATAGCTTTATCCGCAACTATTTCTAATGCAGATCAACTTCAAAATTGGATAGAAAAAGTCCATGGGCCTACAGTACTTGTAAAGAGTTATAAAAGACCAGTCCCATTAGATTTTATTTTCTGTAGTGCAAAGGGTCTTCACCCACTTTTGAATAATAAGGGTAATGGAATTCATCCAAACTGTAAGATTTGGAGAGCACCAAAAGGGCAAAAAAAGAAAGGCAAAGTTGGCAGAATAATTCAACCAAAGTCTCCTCCCATTGGATTTGTGATTTCTAAACTTGTTGAAAGAAATATGTTGCCAGCTATTTATTTTATTTTTAGTAGAAGAGGTTGTGATAAAGCTGTTGAAAATATAAAAGATTTATCTTTAGTAACTTATTCAGAAGCAAATTTGATATCTCAGAGATTAGATATGTATCTAAAAAATAATAAAGAGGGTATAAAAGACAAGTTTCATTGCGAAGCATTGAAAAGAGGTATTGCGTCACATCATGCGGGTTTGCTACCAGCATGGAAAGAGTTAGTAGAAGAACTTTTTCAGCAAGGATTGATAAAAGTTGTTTTTGCAACTGAAACTTTAGCCGCGGGTATTAATATGCCTGCAAGAACAACAGTCATTTCTACATTATCAAAAAGGACAGAAGAAGGACATAGATTATTATTTAGTAGTGAATTCTTGCAGATGTCAGGAAGAGCTGGAAGAAGAGGAAAGGATTTGCAGGGATATGTTGTAACTTTACAAACTAGATTTGAGGGTGCGAAAGAAGCTAGTAGTTTGGCTATTAGTCAACCAAATCCACTTGTTAGTCAGTTTACTCCAAGCTATGGAATGGTTCTCAACCTTTTGCAAAATTATAGTCTAGATAAATCACAAGAACTAATAAAAAGAAGTTTTGGGAGCTTTTTATATTTAGGAGAATCTAAAGAAGAGAAGGTTGTTCTTGATAATTTAGATAGAGATTTGATAGAACTAAAAAAAATAACTTCTAATATTTCATGGCAAGATTTCGATGAATACGAAAAGTTGAAAAATCGTTTAAAAGAAGAAAGAAGATTATTAAGAATATTAGAAAAACAAGCATCTGAGAAATTATCTGAAGAAATTGCTAATGCACTTACTTTTATTAAAGATGGAAGTTTAATTTCCATAAAAGCACCTCAAATAAATAGAAAAGTTGTTCCTGCTTTGATTTGTAAAAAAATATATGAATCAAAAAAAATTAAAAGCTTGCTTTGTTTAACAATTGATAATTTATTTATCCTTATAAAGCCTTCTTATACGGTAAATATTTTTCCTGATTTAGAGGAGATTGAAATTGTAAAGCTTAAGGAACCTAAGATGAATTTTTCAGGAGAAGTAGTCAGAGGTGATAAAGAATCACAAATTTTCGTAGATAAAATTTGTGAAATTTCTGAAATACATGATTTAAAAACTCCTCAATATGATTTAACAACTGAAGTTTTGGCACAAAAGAAACTAATTACAAATTTGGATGAAACAATAACTAATCAGCCTGCACACAGATTTGGGGATTCTAAAAAATTGAAAAGATATAGAAAAAGGATTATCGAAATTGAGCAAGAAATTATTAAAAGAAATAATCTTCTTGAAGATAAAGAAAATTATAATTGGAAGAAGTTTACTGATTTAATAAAAATTTTGAATCATTTTGGCTGTTTAAATGAATTGGAGCTTACCGAAGTAGGACAATCAGTTGGTGCAATAAGAAGTGAGAATGAATTATGGGTCGGACTTGTTTTAATTAGTGGTTACTTAGATGATCTAGACCCGCCTGATTTGGCAGCAATAATTCAAGCTATTTGTGTTGATGTAAGAAGACCAAATCTTTGGTGTAAATTCAAGCCTTCCATAAAAGTTTTAGATGTTTTTAATGAGTTGGAAGGGCTAAAAAAATTAGTTACATCAAAACAAAATAAGTTTTATATTGATACCCCAATTTTTTTAGAAACAGAATTAACTGGAATAATTTCAGAATGGGCAAGGGGTAAAAAATGGAAAGAACTAATTTTTAATACTTCTTTAGATGAGGGGGATGTTGTAAGGATTTTAAGAAGGTCTATAGATGTTTTATCTCAAATTCAATACTGTATAGGAGTTAGTAATAAATTAAAAAATAAAGCTAAGTTAGCTTTAAAAGCTATTAACAGGTTTCCTGTTTCTGAATCGAACGATTTGTTAAAAGTATCTGATAATATAAATCCTGCTACAAAAAGAATTGATAATAATTCCTAATAATATATTAATCAAATCATTTGATTAGTTTTAATAGCTTCATCAAATTCATGAGCACTTAAATAACCTAATTTCAATGTTGCCTCTTTTAAATTAATTGATTCATTAAAGGCAAGATTTGCAATTTCTGCTGCTTTTTCATAACCTATTTTGGGCACCAAAGATGTTACAAGCATTAGTGAATTTTCAAGATTTATTTTTATAGTCTTTGGGTTGGGCTGTATTCCCTCAACTAATTTGAGTCTGAAATTAGTTATTGCATTATTCAATAATTTTATGCTCGTGAGAATATTGAATCCAATTAATGGCTTATATTCATTCATTTGCAAAGTCCCGCTAGCATTAGCTATTGATACTGCATATTCAAAACCCATGACTTGAGTGCATACCATTGATAATGCTTCACATTGAGTGGGATTTACTTTGCCAGGCATGATTGAGCTCCCAGGTTCATTCTGAGGAATGATTAATTCATAAATACCTGATCTAGGGCCTGAGGACAATATTTTAATATCATTAGAAATCTTGAATAATGCACCTGCTAAGATTTTTAATTGGCTCATTACATGTGCTAAACGATCATGTGATGCCATTAATGAGAAATGATTTTTTGATTTATAAAAATGTAAATCAGTATCTTCGGAAATTGATTTTATAGATTCTTCAGAGAAATTGTTTGGACAGTTGATACCTGTCCCAACTGCAGTTCCACCAAGTGGCAAGAAAAATAATTCATCAAGACTTTTTATGAGAGCATCTTCAGCATCTTTCAATTGTTTTGACCATGCAGAAACTTCCTGTCCAAGGGTGATTGGTACTGCATCTTGAAAATGAGTTCTCCCAATTTTTATGAGATCTTTCCATTTTTTACTCTTTTTATCTAAAAGCATAGTAATTTCTCTAATTGATGGGACTAATTTTTTAATTATTTCAGTCACAACAGATATTTGGATAGCCGAAGGAAAAGTATCATTTGTAGATTGAGATTTATTAACATCGTCATTTGGATGAATAGGATGATGACTCCCAAGTTCTGAATTTATTTTTAATGCAGCAATATTAGATATGACTTCATTTATATTCATGTTCGTTTGTGTACCACTACCTGTTTGCCATATTTTTAAAGGAAATTGCGAGTTATGTTTACCCTCTAGTATTTCTTTACAGGCTTCAATAATAAGATCTTTTTTTACTTTATCAATTAAACCTAATTTAAAATTAGCAATTGCAGCCGCCTTTTTTATGGCTGTAATTGAATAAATTAATTCAATTGGAATTAATTCCTCACCAATAGAAAAATTTATGATTGATCTCTGGGTTTGAGCTCCCCACAAAGCCTCAGAAGGAACTTTAATTTTCCCCATACTATCTTTTTCAAATCTAAAGTTTTTGGTCATTAATTGTTTTATAAAAACTGTAGTTGAACTTCAAATAAGATTTAAGAGATTTAAATACTTAACTTTTCCCATATTACATTTAAATTGTTGAGATGTATCGAGGGGTCGAAGCATTCCTTAAGATCATTATTAGTCACTAATGTCATTATTTCTGGATCCCCCTCAATATTTTGCTTAAAATTACCTTTCTCATTATTCCAAGCTTGATGGGCATTTTTCTGAACTAAACTATAAGCCTTTTCCCTAGACAAACCCTTTTCTACAAGTAAAAGTAAAACTTTTTGACTAAAGATTACTCCCCCATACATATTTAAATTTTTGAGCATATTTTCTGGATAAACTTTTAAATTACTTATTATTTCCTTCATTTCCCTAAGCATAAAATGCAGACATATAGAAACATCGGGTAACATGATTCGTTCATTAGAACTATGGCTAATATCTCTTTCATGCCAAAGAGTTACATTCTCAAGAGCTGTTAAAACATAACTTCTTAAAATTCTAGATAAACCGCTGACCCTTTCACTGCGAATAGGGTTTCTTTTGTGCGGCATAGCTGAGCTTCCTTTTTGCCCTTTTGTAAATCCTTCTTCAACTTCTAAAACATCTGTTCTCTGTAAGTTCCTTATTTCAGTTGCAAATCTATCAAGCGAAGCTCCAACTAATGCGATTGTTTGCACATATTCTGCATGTCGATCTCTTGATATAACCTGAGTACTTGCTGTATCAGGTTTTAAACCTAGCAAATCGCATGTTATTTTTTCTATTTCCGGATTTGTATTAGCGTAAGTTCCCATAGCTCCACTTATTTGTCCTATAGAAATATCTTCTTTGAGGGTTACTAATCTTTTTTTATCTCTTAAAATTTCTGCTAACCATCCTGCTAATTTAAAGCCAAACGAAATAGGCTCTCCGTGAATTGCATGTGATCTTCCAATCATTAATGTATTTTTATGCTGTCGCGCTAATAACCTGACTTCAGTTTCTAATTTTTCAATTTCTTCTAGTAATAATTCGCAGGAATCTTTTAATTGCAATGATAGGCCAGTATCAAGAACATCACTACTAGTCATTCCAACATGAATATATCTTCCGGAATCTCCAACATATTCATTGATATTTGTAAGAAATGCTATTACATCATGTTTAACTTCTTGCTCAATTTCTTTAATTCTTGATTCTTCAAATTTTGCCTTTGAACGAATCTGTTTTAATTCCTCTTCAGGCATTTTCCCAAGAGAACAATTTGCCTCACATGCTGCAATTTCAACCTTAAGCCAACTCTGGAATTTGGCATTATCAGTCCAGATTCTTCCCATTTCGGGCAATGTGTAACGTTCAATCACAATTTTTAAACATCTTCAATTTAAACTTTATAACTAAAACCTCATAATTGCTTTATTGATTAATGATGTACTTGCCATTGAACATATTTGTAAATATTAAGTCATTTTTAAAGTGTCTAAAACATGAGATTGGATTATCTTTGTAAATGATTAGTATTTTGTTCTTATTAAAATTAGCATTATGTTTCAAAAATATAACTTGAATATAGTCAGGCAAAATCTAGTGAATTTTATCTGTTTTAAGATAAATGATTAAAAAAGTAGATTAGATCTTTATCTTCTAAACCAAGGTTTATGTGAAACTCGTCAGAAGGCACAGGGTCTTATTCTTGCAGGAAAAGTCAAAGACATTTATGGTAAGATTTTCGACAAACCTGGCCAACAAATATTAACAGGAACTGAATTTTTTATTGAATCTGAACCACAATTCGTATCAAGAGGAGGAGATAAATTATTAGAGGCTTTTAAAAAGTTAAAGATTAATGTCAAAGATAGAGTTTGTATAGATGCAGGAATTTCTACTGGAGGATTTACTGATTGCTTGTTGCAACAGGGGGCGAAAATGGTTTACGGGATAGATGTAGGTTATGGACAAACGGCCTGGAAAATAAGGAAAAATCCAAAAGTGATACTCTTAGAAAGATCAAATATTCGAAATTTAAAGCCTTTAGACTTATATTCTAAAGTAAATTTATTACCAAATTTTGTCGTAGCAGATTTATCTTTTATTTCACTAAAGTTAGTTTTTGAGCCTATTAATAATTTATTATCAGGAGACTTTATAGAGGGGATATTTCTTATTAAACCTCAATTTGAGGTAGGAAAAGATAGAGTAAGTAAGGGGGGGGTTGTAAGAAACCCTGAACATCATATTGAGGCTATAGAATCAGTTATTAATTCTGCAGTAAAATTAAAATGGAATATAAAGGGTCTAATAGCTTCTCCATTAGTGGGCCCAGCTGGTAATCATGAATATCTAGCTTGGATGTCTAAGACAGGAAGGTGTAATCCAATAATTAATAGTAAATTTATAGAAAATTTAGTAAAAGAAACTCTTTAATTAAAGAGCTTCTTCATCTGTGTCTCCGGTTCTAATTCTTACAACAGAATCGATAGATGATATAAATATTTTACCATCTCCAATCTCACCTGTTTTTGCGGCTTCGGCAATTGCATCTATTACTGAACTTACCTTTTTATTTTCTACTACGACTTCAACTTTAAGTTTCTGAAGAAATTCTACTGTAAATTCTGAACCTCTATATCGTTCAACTTGTCCTTTTTGTCTTCCAAATCCTCTAACTTCACTTACAGTCATCCCAACAATTCCAGAATTTACTAATGCAATTTTTACATCTTCCAATTTAAATGGTCGTATGATTGCCTCAATTTTCTTCATGATTTGCTCTTGAATATTTTAAGTTTAATTCTTTTTCTGAAAAACATCCAGCATTGAAACTCCAGATATTGATTTTATTTTTAGCCCAGCGCTAGTGGCATCTTTAACTAACAACTTAGAATTTTCTTTCGAAATAATTACTTTATTATTAGATAAAGCTTCCCATTGATCATTCTCAAAATGAGTCTGGAGCCATAACATTCCAATAACACTGGTTGGCTTTAATGATTTATTTAAATTGTTGTCGATATTTACCAAACAGATGTCCATAAATTTTTTGAATCTAGATACATATAAGCCTTTTCAATGACCTTGGGATAGTAACAGTTGATACAATTCAAAAATTTATATCCTTTGACTTATTGATTTGTAATACTTAAGTATTTTTTAAATTTTTGCGAATTGTGAGCTTTTTATATATTTTTAATACATATGATTTTGAAAAAATGAGTACAGCTAATTTGCATGATTCGACTAATAAGCCTTTGTATGGGGAAAGACTAATAGAAGAATCAAAAATAATTTGCTTTGAAAATCCAAATAAAAAAAGAATTTATGAAATTTCAATAGAATTACCTGAATTTACTTGTAAATGCCCCTTCTCCGGTTATCCAGATTTTGCAAAATTAAACATCTTTTATCAACCTAATGCGAAAGTATTTGAGTTGAAATCCTTAAAATTATATATTAATAATTTTAGAGATCTCAAAATATCACATGAAGAAGTGGTTAATAGGATTATGGATGATCTCTTGAATGCGGCAGAACCTCATTGGATTCATTTAAATGCTGATTTTAATCCTAGAGGAAATGTGTCTATGAAATTAGATATTTATAGTGGGCAGAAAAGAAACTAAAAATTCTTTATCTCATCAGATAATTTTAGAAATTCCTTTTTGAACCCTAGAAGGTTCCTATTACTTAACCCACCAATAAACAATTTATTAGAATTTTTATTAAAAAAAATCCAAATTTGGTTTGTGGGAATAAGACTGAAAATCGTTCCAAAAATTATTAAAGTAAAAGATAAATAAATAAATGGAATAGAAGGATCATTTTTAATAATCAAACCACTACTAGGAATTATTTTTTTTAAAGATAGTTTTGAAAAATTAATTTCTACTGGTTCATTATTTAAATAAACAAAATTTTCAGAAAAATCTTCAATATTTGAGACTTTAAGGGGCCCATTTTCATTATCAATGGTTAAAAGATAATTTTTCTTATTTTCTTTGCCCAATTCAATTAATAAACCCCATACTTGATCTCCTATTTCAGGAATAGGCTTAAGTTGTAGTTGGTAAAGAACATCATCAATTTCCATAATAATATTTGAAACAGACCAATCAGCTTGATAAATAGTTAAACCTTTGAATCTGATAGGGTGATTTACTTCGGTTGTTTTTATTTCATTAAACTTAGGTTCTTCTGAGACAAAGTCTAAATTTGAGATGAATTGCTTTGGTTTCCCATCGCTTTCACGTTCTATTAAAAAGTTGTTTAATTTAACTGTTACTCTCGAGTTGGTACTCTCATTTATTAAATCTAAACTTTCTCCTAATCTCAAATATTGTTCTTTTGATTGGCTACTAAAATTTCCGTATGCTGAGCCAATCAGTAAAATAATTAACCCGATATGAACAATTATAGGTCCAAGTTTTCCTACCAATCCTTTTCTTGCCGACAATCGATTCTCAAATTTAGAAGTGCTCCAACCTTTTTTTCTAAGAAAAGAATCAGCTTTTAATATGTGATCTTCATCTTTGATAATTTCAAAGTTAGTAAGTAATTGGAGTGTATAGAATTTTTTTTCGTCTTTATAGTCGGTCCACTTTAATGCAGCCTTTAAAGCTGGTATTTGCCTTCTAAAACTGCAAGCTGCAAGAGAAATACAAAGAAGTATTAATGAAAATAAAAACCAATTACTTGTATAAACATGATTCAATTGGAGCTTTAGAACTTGGTTTCCATTAATTAAGCCAAAAATTGGAGTTTTGTTGTAGAAATCAATATATTCTTGTTGGTCATTTCCTTGAGGGATAAAAGTTCCAACTCCACTTGAAATGGCAATGAAAATTATTAATAGAATTGCAAATCTTAAACTTGATATTTTTAAAATAAAATTCTTAAAAATGACCATTTAAATCCAATTTGAAATTAAATTAAGAATCCCTATAGAAACTAAAAATATTCCACTTAAAGTAGGGATTATTTGACTATATTTTCTGAGTTCTAGAAATTGCTTTAAATTTTCAGTTGTCACACCCGCAAGAATTAATGGTGTGACTTGACCAAGCCCAAAGAAAAACAAAAAAATTATTGAAATCATCGGGTTTTTTGCTTGTGACACCCATGCCAAGAGTGAAGCTAAAACGGGTGTAATACAAGGCGAGGAAGCAAGACCAAAAGCTCCGCCTATTGCAAAAGGAGTAATTACAGAAGGTAGTTTATCTTCCATAAATCGTAAATCTGGTCCATTTGGTAATTGGAATTTTAAAATTCCTAGTAAATTCAGACCCATAATTATTGCTATTAAAGCTACGAAAGATGTATAAAAAGAAGGTAATTGTCCATATATCTTTCCTAAGAAACCACTCAATGCTCCCAATGTAATTAGCGAAAAAATAACACCTCCAGAAAAACTTATAAGTTTAAATTTATTTTTCTTGGTTCCACCAACATATGCAATCGTTATTGGAAGTAAAGATAAGGAACATGGGCCTAGACTTGTTAAAAGGCCTGCTGTAAAAACTAAAAATACAGTAAATGAACCAGGATGATTAAGCCCTTGCTCCATTATTAAATTACCCTTTTGAGCTAATTCTGAAATAACTAAATTAATTGATGTGATAACAATAATTTAAATCTCCCAAATTCTAACTAATTAAGAGACTTTCGCGCACTAAAAATTCCTATAAAGCCAGTTGACTCTAATGAACATCTTAGTAACATTCCAACAATACAAAATGATGATATTAACGAATTGCCTCCATAACTTATAAAAGGTAATGGTAACCCTGTAGTCGGCATTGATCCTGTCGCGACTGCTATATGCATTATGGATTGACCAACAAGTAATATGGCGCATCCTATCGCAACTAATTTCGTGTAATTATTTCTACACTTTATTGAAATTCTTAAGCTTACATATGAGAAAAGGACTAAAAATCCTAGAAATAATATTGATCCTAATAAACCAAATTCTTCTGCAAAAATAGCAAAAATAAAATCTGTATACATAAATGGTAAGTACTGTAATTTTTGAGTAGAAAGACCAAATCCTTGTCCAAATAATCCTCCTGAACCTATAGCTAATAAACTCTGGACTAATTGATAGCCAGAATCTTGTTGATCTTTCCAGGGATTAATAAAAGATGTAACTCTTAGTTTTTGATATGCATTAGTAAAAATGCTTATACATCCAAGACCAAACCCTAATGAAGCTACCGAACTAAGAGTTCTTAGATTTATTCCTCCACATAAACCCATCATCCAAAAAAGAATTCCTGTTAAGCCTGCAGTACTTAAATTGGGTTGCTCCATTATTAATAGAATCAAAAATCCGAATGTAGTTAATGAAATTATTTTTTTTTTATTTTTGACTAAATTCCAATGCGCAAATAAATTCGCTGCTTCTAAAATTGCGAAAGGTTTAATTAATTCAGATGGTTGTATTTGTAGAGGACCTAGAATTAACCATCTTTGTGAACCATTAATTGTACTACCAATTAAAATTGTTAATATTATTAATCCAATCAAAAAGTAAAAAATAATTTTTGAAATCCTTAGAAGATTTCTGATACTTGTTTTGAGAATTAAAAAAAATATAGAGAATCCTGCGATTGACCAAATGACTTGTTTCTTTAAGTAAAAACCCCAATCCCCCATGTTTTTGCTAGCCACCCACCAACTGGCAGAACCTAAAATAAATAAACCTAAAATTGACCAAATACCTATCAAAATAATTAGAAGTTTTCCTTCGTTAGGCCATATTTCCCAAGGTAAAGGCAAGAAATTATCTCTTGAATAGTTAGTATTACTTCTTAAATTCAAAGTACTATTTCTTTTAAAAATACGGTTATATTTTGTATTTGCTTTACTTATCTCCAATTTAAGGGTTGTAGATATACTATTGAGACGTTAAATAACTACTTTGCCAAGTCTTTAAGATAAGTTTTTAAGTGAATTTAAATTAATTCGATTTAAATTAATCAAATCCAATTCATTTCTAGTTACTCAAGAAACATACCTCAAATATCACAAATCTTAAGAATTAGGAGTTTAAACAAAAAATACCTAGCTAAAAGGCCCCTCCCCATGATAGATTCCGTGGGTTTATATACTTACTTAAATCTGTATAAAGGGGGTTTTCTAAATTATGTTCACATCAGTGGACTCAGATAGAAAAACAATCGAACATCTTCCTGATAAGAATGTTCATAATTCCCCTGCCCAGAGTAATTCTTTCATTAATGAAATTAAATCTGTTATTGCCTGTCAATTTCAAAAAATATTTTCAAAAAATGATGAATATACTAAATTGCAAATAACAATTTTTGGTATTACTTTTATCGTTGCCATTTTAGTGGCATCGCTAACGGGAGTCACAATTGGGTCTACTTTTGGTTTTAGTGTTTTTATAGGTGCCATTGCTGGTATTTTTTACTTACGTTTGCTTGCTAAAAGCATAGGAAAAATAGGGAAAGAATCCAATAGGGTTTCTCAATTACAACTATTGGTTCCAGTTTGTCTCTTTATTTTTGCGAGCAAGCTAGGATCTTTAGATATTTTCCCAGCAATGATAGGCTTCTTTATCTATAAGCCTTCTCTTATATATTATTTTTCACGTTCTTAAATAAATTTTGCTTTTCAAAATTTATTAATTTTTTTTAAATCAAAATGTTTTTTAACTCCTTGCCAACAAATTTTGCAGCATTAGAAGTTGGTCAACATCTATATTGGCAAATTGGAAATATAAGACTTCATGGACAAGTTTTTTTAACTTCTTGGATTTTACTAGGTGCATTATTAGTCTTCATTTCTTTAGGGACTAAAAAAATGGAAAACGATCCTAAAGGATTACAAAATTTACTTGAGTTTTTATGGGATTACATTAGAGATCTTGCGAGAACTCAGATTGGAGAAAAAGTATATAGAGATTGGATGCCATTTATAGGGACTTTATTCTTATTTGTATTTGTAAGTAATTGGGGAGGAGCGCTTATACCTTGGAGATTAATAAAGTTACCAAGTGGAGAGTTAGGAGCTCCAACAGCAGATATTAATACAACGATTGCATTGGCATTATTAGTTTCTTTATCTTATTTTTATGCGGGTCTAAGTAATAAAGGTTGGAGATATTTTGAATATTATGTTCATCCAACACCGATAATGCTACCTTTTAAAATTCTAGAAGACTTTACTAAACCTTTATCATTATCCTTTAGGCTTTTTGGAAATATCCTTGCTGACGAACTTGTTGTAGGTGTTTTAGTTTTTCTAGTCCCTTTGGTTTTACCAATTCCAGTTATGTTTCTAGGGTTGTTCACAAGTGCAATCCAAGCATTAATTTTTGCCACTCTGGCTGCTTATTACATAGGAGAAGCCGTAGAGGAACATCATTAGTATCTTTGTATACATTCAGACTCTTTTACAAAGGGCCTGTAATCTGGCAAAATATTTAATCGCGTAGGTCTGAAATATCAGACCCATTCTTAAAAAAAAAAGAATGTCCAAGCGTGTTAGACAAAAAAGATTTATTACAAGCATTAAGCTCTTTATTTCAAAATTATGGATTCCATTACTTCCGCTGCATCTGTTGTAGCTGCTGGATTAGCAGTTGGTCTAGGTGCTATAGGCCCTGGGCTTGGACAAGGTAACGCAGCTCAAGGTGCTGTTGAGGGTATTGCCCGCCAACCTGAAGCCGAAGGTAAAATCAGAGGAACTCTACTTTTATCATTCGCTTTCATGGAGTCATTAACAATCTACGGATTAGTTGTGGCTTTAGTATTACTTTTTGCGAATCCTTTTTCCTAAAAGTTAATGTTGCTTTTAATTTTTATTAGCAATATTTAAATATAATTTTTTAATTCAACTGAAACATATGTTGGCCTTTGATTTTTTTGGTGCTACAGAGGGTGGATTATTTGATATAAATGCCACTTTGCCTCTAATGGCTATACAAGTAGTCGCTCTTACTTACATACTGAATTCTCTCTTTTTTAAACCTGTTGGCAAAGTTGTTGAAAAAAGAGAAAAATTTGTAAGTAATAATTTAATGGAGGCCAAAAATAAACTTTCAGAAGTTAAAAAATTAGAAGCTGATTTATTAAGTCAGCTTCAAAGTGCTCGTTCTGAAGCTCAAAAGATTGTGAGTGAAGCCGAGAATGAATCTGATAAGCTTTATAAAGAAGCTCTTGAACTTGCTAATAATGAAGCAAACGCTTCTAAGGAAAAAGCTAGGTTAGAGATAGAAAATCAGACATCTTTAGCTCGTGAGCAACTTTTTAAGCAGGCTGATGACTTAAGCGAACTTATTGTTAATAGATTAATTCTAGAAAAATGAATTTACCTCTTTTAGCTACAGAAGGTTTTGGATTAAATCTTAATTTATTCGAAACTAATGTTCTTAACTGGGCTGTAGTTGTTTTTGGTCTTTATAAATTTTTACCAGGTTTCCTTGGTAAAATGCTTCAAAAAAGAAGAGAGGGAATACTCCTTGAGTTAAAAGATGCAGAAGATAGACTTCTAAAGGCTACACAATCTTTAGATAAAGCAAAGTCTGATTTATCTTTAGCAGAAGAAAAAGCTACTCAAATAAAAGCAGATTCCCTAAAAAGATCTGAATTAATAAGAATGGAAAGTGAGAAAAAAGCTATTGAAGAGATGGCACGAATAAAACAAAGTGCAATCTCTGATGAAAGCTCAGAAGCCTCGAGAGCAATTTCTCAACTTCGTAAAGAGGCTGTTGAATTAGCTATCAAAAAAGCTTTAAATTCACTACCAAATAGACTTGATCAAACAGCTCAAGAAAGTTTGGTAACTCAATCCATAAATAATATTGAGATGAACTAATGCCACTTTTAAATTCAGTCACTACTCCATATGCAGAAGCATTACTTCAGGTTGTTAATGAAAATGATCAAACTGAACAAATGGTTGAGGAAGTAAAACAACTACTTTCTTTAATTAATGATGCCCCTGAATTGAGGAAAACATTATCTTCTCCAGTCTTAGAGAAAGAGACTAAGAAAAAAATCATAATTGAAATTTTTTCAGAAAAGATTAATTCTTCCCTTCTAAATTTCTTGAAATTATTAGCTGACAGGCAAAGAATTGAAATTTTAACTTCAATTCTCGATAGGTTTTTAGAAATTTACAGAGAAAATAGTAATATTGCTTTAGCAACTGTTACTTCTGCTGTCGAGCTTACGGATGACCAAAAAGGTTTAATTACCAAAAAAATTATCAATATAGCTGGGACTGAAAAGTTAGAACTTGTAACTAAAATCGATCCATCCCTCATTGGTGGTTTCGTCGCGAGTGTAGGATCTAAAGTAATTGATGCTAGTCTTGCCTCTCAAATAAGAAAGCTTGGTTTGTCACTTTCCAAGTAAATTCAAAACTCAACCTTTAATTCTTAAATCCATGGTATCTATACGCCCTGATGAAATCAGTTCAATCTTAAAACAACAAATAACTGATTATGACCAATCCGTAAGTGTTAGCAATGTAGGAACTGTTCTGCAAATAGGTGATGGCATTGCAAGAATATATGGCTTAGATCAGGTCATGGCTGGAGAGTTATTAGAATTCGAAGATGGTACTGAAGGTATAGCTCTTAATCTTGAAGATGATAATGTCGGTGCAGTTTTGATGGGTGAGGCGTTGGGTGTCCAAGAAGGAAGCAATGTGAAATCTACAGGTAAAATAGCATCTGTCCCCGTTGGAGAAGCTATGCAGGGGAGAGTTGTTAATCCTTTAGGCCAGCCAATAGATGGCAAAGGTGAGATTCCAACAAGCGATAATAGACTTATCGAAGAAATGGCTCCAGGAATAATTAAGAGGAGATCAGTTCATGAACCAATGCAAACAGGAATCACTTCTATAGATGCGATGATACCTGTGGGAAGAGGTCAAAGAGAATTAATTATTGGAGATAGACAAACTGGAAAAACTGCAATTGCAATTGACACTATAATTAATCAAAAAGGCCAAGATGTAGTCTGTGTTTATGTGGCAATTGGACAGAAATCTGCCTCAGTAGCAAATGTTGTTGAAGTTTTGAGAGAAAAAGGAGCTCTTGAATATACAGTTGTTGTAAGTGCAGGTGCCTCTGAAGCTGCAGCCTTACAGTATTTGGCTCCCTACACTGGCGCGGCAATAGCTGAGCATTTCATGTACCAAGGTAAAGCTACTCTTGTTATTTATGATGATTTAACAAAGCAAGCTCAAGCTTACAGACAAATGTCCCTTCTTTTGAGAAGACCACCTGGAAGAGAAGCTTATCCTGGAGATGTTTTTTATTGTCATAGTAGATTACTTGAAAGGGCTGCAAAATTGTCTGATGATATGGGTGGTGGATCAATGACAGCATTACCAATTATTGAAACTCAAGCTGGAGATGTTTCTGCGTATATTCCTACTAATGTAATTTCAATTACTGATGGACAAATCTTTTTAAGTGCAGATTTATTTAACTCCGGCTTGCGTCCTGCAATTAATGTTGGTATTTCAGTAAGTAGAGTTGGTGGAGCTGCACAAACAAAAGCAATTAAGAAGATTGCTGGAACATTAAAATTAGAATTAGCTCAATTTGATGAATTGGCAGCATTTTCTCAATTTGCTTCAGATCTTGATGAGGCTACTCAACAACAACTTGAAAGAGGTAAAAGATTAAGGGAATTACTAAAACAAGCACAATTTTCACCATTAAATCTTGCTGAACAAGTTGCTGTTGTATATGCAGGTGTTAAGGGGCTTATTGATGAAGTGCCTGTAGAAGATGTAACCAAATTTGCGGCTGAACTTAGAGAATACCTTAAGTTAAATAAAGCAGAATTCATTGAAGAGATTCTTAAAGAGAAGAAACTTAATGAAGGCTTAGAAACTACGCTCAAAGAGGTAATAAAAGAAGTTAAATCCTCAATGCTTGCCACAGTTTAAATTTATTTTAAGGAGTTATCATGGCAAATCTTAAAGAAATAAGAGATCGAATTGTTTCTGTTAAAAATACGAGAAAAATAACAGAAGCTATGAGATTAGTTGCAGCTGCAAAGGTTAGGAGAGCACAAGATCAAGTACTAAAAAGTAGACCTTTCGCTGACAAACTGGCAAGTGTCCTAGAGAATATTCAATCTAGGGTACAGTTTGAAGCTGTAGACTCTCCTCTCTTATCCAAAAGAGATGTAAAAACAATTTCTTTGGTATGCATAACTGCTGATCGAGGCTTATGTGGTGGATATAATACCAATATAATTAAGAAGGTTGAAATTAGGTACGAAGAGTTGATCAAGCAAGGTTATGAACCTAATTTGATATTAGTTGGTAAAAAGGCAATAGGTTACTTTCAAAATAGGAAGGATAGATACGTAATAAAAAGTACATTCAAGGAACTAGAACAAGTACCAACGGCGATAGATTCCGAGGGAATAACTAATGAAGTCTTAGCTGAGTTTTTATCAGAAAATTCAGATAGGGTAGAAATTATTTATACCAAATTCATCACTTTAGTAAGTTGTGCACCAGTTGTTCAAACATTGTTGCCATTAGACCCTCAAGGAATTGCTGAGGAAAATGATGAGATTTTTAGGTTAACTACTAAAAATAGTAAGTTACTCGTTGAAAAATCTAGTCTGGAAAAAAATGACTCAGAGAAATTGCCTTCTGATATTGTTTTTGAACAAAGTCCTGATCAATTATTAGATTCCTTATTACCTTTGTACTTGCAGAATCAAATTCTTAGAGCGCTTCAAGAGTCTGCTGCCTCAGAACTTGCCTGCAGAATGACTGCTATGAATAATGCCAGTGATAATGCCAAAGAATTAGCAAGTACTTTAAACCTTACTTATAATAAAGCAAGACAAGCTGCTATAACTCAGGAAATATTAGAAGTAGTAGGAGGTTCAGCAGTATAGCTTAATCCTTGACAATGTCGAAATATAATATAAAAGTTGAATTAGAAGAAAAGACCTACGTTTTTCTATGTCCTGAAGATCAAGATATAGTATCTGCGGCTAAAGCTAATGGTATTGATTTACCAAATAGCTGTTGCTCGGGAGTATGTACTAGCTGCGCATCTATGGTAATTGAGGGGGCAGTTGAACAAGAAGATGCAATGGGTTTAAATGATGATTTGAAAGAAAAGGGTTTTGCTCTATTATGTGTTGCGTATCCAAAGTCAAATCTGCATATTATTGTTGGTGATGAAGTTGAAAATAATCTATACAATAATCAATTTGGTAAATATCAAAAATGAAATTAACTAAGATTGATTTTTATTTGGATTGGCCAGCATCAATAAAAATTATTGATTTAAGGAGATTTATTATCGGAAAACTAACAGAGAAAGGGCTAGTGATAAGATGGGCTATCATCGATATTAAAGCTTCAGTAGATTCCTCTGATTTTAAAAAAATAAGAATTAATGCTGTCATAGCAAATCAAATCAAACCATAAATATAAATCAATAAAGTAAATGGCAATATCACCAACAATATTTATTCTTCCAACAGGGATTGGATGTGAAATCGGCGGTTTCGCTGGTGATGCCCTTCCTTCTGCAAAATTGTTAGCTTCTGCAAGTGGTTGCTTAATTACTCACCCAAATGTAATGAATGGAGGTTCTCTTTCTGAGAAGAACAATAACATTTTTTATGTCGAAGGTTATAACTTAGATAGATTTGCCAAAGGAGAAATTGGCCTTAAAAGTGTAAAACAGCAGAAAATTGGAATAATTTTTGATTCTAGTATTAAACATGAGATTTTAATAAGACATTTACAAGTAGCAGATGCTTGTGTAGCAACATTAGGTATCGATGTTGATTCTTATGTATTAACAAAAAAACCTTTAGGAATAGTTATTGATTCTAGATCAAAAGGGATAAGTGGAGGATTAATTAAAAATCCCGATACTTTAATTGAAGCAGGAGAAAGCTTAATAGATAAAGGTATAACTGCCATAGCGATAGTAGCTAAATTTCCTGATAATTTAGATTTGATTGAAACAAATACATATAGGGAGGGGAAAGGGGTTGATCCTATCTCTGGAGTTGAAGCTGTGATAAGTCATTTGATAAGTAAGTTTCTCAAAGTTCCATGCGCACATGCACCTGCTTTAAGTCCAATTGAATTGAATGAAAATTTAGATGCTCGTGCTGCTTCCGAAGAAATAGGATATACATTTTTGCCATCTGTATTGATTGGCTTAAGTAAAGCTCCAGATCTTATAGAATTAACTGACAAAAATGAACATATCACCTTACATCCAAATCAAATCGAATCTATTGTTGTTCCAAGTGGGGCCTTAGGTGGAGAAGGAGTATTAGCAGGAATTGAAAGAGGATTAAATATAATCTCTGTAAAAAATGAAAATATACTGAATATTGATAATAATAATTTCAATTATCCAAAACTCATTGAGGTAGATAATTACCTCGAGGCAGCAGGTTTAATTCTTGCTATAAGAGAGGGAATCAACTTTAAATCAATTAAAAGACCTTTGAATAATATCCAAGAATTGACTTCTAATAACAAACAATCTTAATCTGAGATTGCTATTGGAACTCTCCAGTCATTACCTAGTGATTGACTACTTATTTTTAGTATTGGAGGGGCTTGCTTTCTTTTGAATTCTGCTTTTTTAATTAGTGTAAGTATTTTTAA
>QCTP01000007.1 GCA_003211115.1 Prochlorococcus sp. AG-673-M19 | reverse complement strand
TAATTTAATTTTTTTGGAAGTTTATCACCAAGTGGAATCCAAACTTCCCAATTTTTTGGATAGGCAACTTGAGCTTCATAACCTTTTTTATTTAAATTTTCAGCTTGCTTTTGCGCAGATTCGTAACTTGCAAATGGACCAAATACAACTCTTTCAATAATTAAAGGAGTTTTCAAGGTTATTTTCTTAAAAACAATTTTTATTTTTTTTGATTTATGTTTAACGCCGTTTAAAGAATAAAGTTTTAAAAAATTATCTTTTGTGCTAAATGTTATATTTTTTTTCTCTGAAAAACTATCACTTTTAGCACCTAAATATTGTTTTAATCCAATTAAGAAATTACCTTTTTTTAATTCTTGAGTAAGATCTAATCTTAAATATTCTTCTGCAAAGCTATTTAATGTAAATATTGGCGTAAGTAAACAAAATAACCAATATCCATAAAAAAGATATCCAAATCTAAAGTTGCGCTGCATAAGCTCAAAATTTCCTTATCAATTCAAAACTTTAATTTGCACCAATGCATATAAAGGTTTAGATTATCTAGATTAAACATTATCAAGGGAAATGTCTAAACTTAAGACTCGTAAATCAGCAGCAAAAAGATTTAAAGCTACTGCTACGGGTAAATTCATGAGAAGAAGAGCTTTCCATAATCATTTATTGGATCACAAAAGCTCAAAATTAAAGAGACATCTTTCTACCAAAGCTGTTGTTGATGAAAGGGATGCTGATAATGTAAAATTAATGATTCCATACGCTTAAAAGCATTCAAGTTACTTTTTAAATAAATTTATGGCACGTGTCAAAAGAGGCAACATAGCTAGAAAAAGAAGAAACAAAATCCTAAACCTAGCAAAAGGTTTCAGAGGAGGAAACAAAAATCTTTTTAGAACAGCGAACCAAAGAGTAATGAAAGCTCTTTGTAATGCTTATAGAGATAGAAGAAGAAGAAAAAGGGATTTCAGAAGACTTTGGATATCAAGAATAAATGCCTCTGCTAGAATTAATGGTACAAATTACAGTAAATTAATTAATGGTATGAAGACCTCTGAGATAATTATTAACAGAAAAATGCTTGCACAGTTAGCATTAAGAGATCCCCAATGTTTTGAAAAAATAGTATCTAATGTTAGTAAATAGTTTATAAAAAATAATTTTGAAAAAATATTTTAAGTAATGGAAATATCTTCCTTTCAATCCTATTTAATAATCCTTTTCCTAGTACTCATAATAATTTCTGTTTTTGTATTTCGACAATTTCTTAGAACAAGAAAGGAAGAGTTGAATTTAGTAAAATTTGAGCAAAAAGGCTTGGATTCACTCACAAAAGCATCTGAATTATATGAATTTGGCTCTATTCAAATAAAAAAAAGGTTGTACACAGAGGCCACAAAGACTTTTTTAAAAGCTGTTGAATATTATGAAGATGAACCTAATGAAGCAAAAGCTATTATCGAAAATGCTCTTGGATTTTCTTATGCTGCACAAAATGAATTTAAAAAAGCAATTAAGCACTATAACTCAGCTATCAAATCACTCCCGGAATATACAGTTGCTTTAAACAATCTTGCCTCTGCGCAACAAAGATTATTAGAATATGAATTGGCATATGCGACTTATAAAAAAGTTTTAGTTATAGATCCAAACAACAAAACAGCAGTCAAAAAGAGTAAAGAGCTTGAAAAAAGGAATAATTACTCCCCTTATAAAGGCATAAAAGATAAAGGATTTTAAATGAAAAAAGATTCATTCTTGAAAATTGGAGGTAAAAAATTCTTAAGTAGATTAATGGTAGGTACAGGAAAATATACTTCTTCTGAAGTTATGATGGAAAGTTTATCAAACACTGAATCTGAAATAGTAACTGTCGCGGTAAGAAGAGTACAAAATAATCAAAGTGGAGAGAATTTGCTAGAAAAAATTGATTGGAATAAATTTTGGATGCTCCCTAATACTGCTGGCTGCACTAATTCAGATGAGGCAGTGAGAATAGCACTTTTAGGAAGAGAACTTGCAAAATTGTCAGGTCAAGAAGAAAATAATTTTGTCAAATTAGAAGTAATTCCTGATAAAAAGTATTTATTACCTGATCCTATTGAAACTCTTAAGGCAGCTGAAATTTTGATAAAGAAAGATTTTATTGTTCTTCCGTATATAAATGCCGATCCAATATTAGCTCAAAGGTTAGAAGAGATTGGTTGTTCAACTGTTATGCCATTAGGATCACCTATAGGTTCAGGTCAAGGTCTTCTAAATTTATCTAATATTTCTATTATTATTGAAAATTCGAATATTCCAGTAATTATTGATGCCGGAATAGGTGTCCCAAGTGAGGCTTCTCAAGCTATGGAAGTTGGTGCAGATGGTGTTTTAATTAATAGCGCAATAGCATTAGCTAAAAATCCATTAAGAATGGCTAGCGCGATGAATTATGGAGTAAAAGCTGGAAGAGAAGCTTTTCTAGCTGGAAGAATTGAAAAGCAAAAGTTGGCAAGCGCTAGTTCACCTGAAAAAAACATATCGATCAAGTGATATTATTACTTTGAAAAAATAAATTAATTATTAAAAAAAGTAGTATGACAAAGAATATATTAATTCAAGAGAAAAGATTTGAAACTTTTTACAATATTTTTTCGCATTTTGGAAGCACTCTGTAGTAATTTAATAAATATAAAATATCATTTTTAATTCTGGAGTTTTGAGTGAAAGTAATTGTTCTTGGCGGAGATGGTTTTTGCGGTTGGCCTTGTGCGGTGAATTTAGCAGAACAAAATCATGAAGTGATTATAGTTGACAATCTAAGTCGCAGAAAAATAGATATTGATCTTGAAGTAGAATCTTTAACACCAATTTCTTCAATCCACGAGAGACTTTCCGCGTGGGAAGAGACTGGAGGAAAAGCCATAAAATTTATCAATATTGATCTTTCGAAACAGTACCAAAAATTACTAAATTTACTAATTGAAGAAAAACCAGATTCAATTGTACATTTTGCTGAACAAAGGGCCGCACCTTACTCAATGAAATCAAGTTATACCAAAAGATATACAGTCGACAATAATGTAAATGGTACTCACAATTTGCTAGCCGCAATTGTGGAAAGTAATTTAGATATTCATATTGTTCACTTAGGAACCATGGGTGTATATGGATATGGATCACATAGAGGTGCAACAATTCCTGAAGGATATTTAAAAGTTGAAGTTCCTCAACCAGATGGAAGTCGTTTTGAAGAGGAAATACTTCATCCAGCTAGTCCAGGCAGTGTTTATCATATGACCAAGACATTAGATCAATTATTATTTCTTTATTACAATAAAAATGACTTGATTAGAATTACAGATTTACATCAAGGTATTGTTTGGGGCACAAATACTGAAACAACATTAAAAGATCCAAGGTTGACAAATAGATTCGATTACGACGGAGATTACGGAACTGTACTAAATAGATTTCTCATGCAAGCAGCTATAGGATATCCCTTAACTGTTCATGGAACAGGAGGACAAACAAGAGCTTTTATACATATAAAAGATTCAGTTAAATGTGTTCAACTAGCTCTAGAAAATCCTCCACAATCCGGTGAAAGAGTTAAAATATTTAATCAAATGACAGAAAGTCATCAAGTAGGTGAATTAGCTAAAAAAGTTGCTTCTCTTACTGGAGCTAAAGTTAATTATTTACCAAATCCTCGAAATGAAGCCGTCGAAAATGACTTAATAGTTGATAATAAATGTTTTATAGAATTGGGCCTCAATCCAACAACTCTTGATAATGGCTTATTAGAAGAAGTTGTTGAAGTAGCTAAAAAATACTCAATGAGATGTGACAAAAAAAGAATTCCTTGTATTTCAACTTGGACAAAGAAACAAGCTAAAGCAATAAAAGCTAATTAAAAATTCTTGTGATATCTAACTTAAACAAGTGAAAATAGCATTCTTTACTGAAACTTTTCTACCGAAAGTCGACGGAATAGTTACAAGATTAACTAAGACCATCGAATTTTTAACAAAAAATGGTGATGAAGTTATAGTTTTTTGTCCTGAAGGATGTCCCGATTCTTATAAAGGAGCAACAATAGTTGGTGTTGCTGCAATGCCACTCCCTTTATATCCTGAGTTAAAACTAGGCCTACCAGGTCCTGCAGTCTCTGATAAATTAGAAAAATTTAAGCCAGATTTAATACATGTAGTAAATCCTGCTGTACTTGGACTTGGAGGGATATGGCTAGCTAAAACAAATAATATTCCTCTAATTGCTAGCTATCATACACATCTTCCTAAATATCTTGAACATTATGGGATGGGAATGTTGGAACCACTTTTATGGGAGTTATTAAAAGCAGCTCACAATCAAGCTTTATTAAATCTTTGCACCTCAACTGCAATGGTCAATGAACTCGAGGATAAAGGCATACAAAGAACTGCATTATGGCAAAGAGGTGTAGATACTGAAAACTTCAGACCAGATTTGAGAAGTGAAAAAATGAGAGAAAAATTATTTGGGAAATACAAAAATACAGATTCACTTTTAATTTATGTGGGTCGATTATCCGCAGAAAAACAAATTGAAAGGATTAAACCAGTATTAGATAATATCCCCGGTGCCTGTCTCGCTCTCGTAGGAGATGGTCCATACAGAGGACAGTTGGAAAAGATTTTTGAAAACACAAAAACAAATTTTGTTGGATATCTTTCTGGTGAAGAGCTTGCCAGTGCTTACGCATCTGGAGATATATTCTTATTCCCGTCAAGCACAGAAACTCTCGGATTAGTATTGTTAGAGGCAATGGCTGCTGGATGCCCTGTTATAGGAGCTAATAAAGGAGGAATTCCAGATATTATCAATGATGGAGTAAATGGCTGCTTATATGACCCAGATGAAATAGACAAAGGTGAACGAAGTTTAATTGAAGCTACCAAAAAAATCTTGGTAGATAAAAATAAAAAAGAAGCGATGAGAAAAGAGGCGAGGAAGGAAGCTGAACAATGGGATTGGAACCAAGCTACTCTTCAATTACAAAAATATTATTCAGAAACACTTGAAAACATCTCTTAAGTCTCTACCAACTAGGCCACATGCGGCGGCGGTGTAGGATTAATCAATGTATTAATTGGAAGTATTAAAGTAGCTATATTTTGATTCTTTTCTGGCCTTTGTTTTTTAGGTAATCTTATACCAAATGGAACTCTAATCACATTAGTTCCCTCAACAGAACTAACTTGTGAATTATTCCCTGAATATTTATTTACAAAATTTGGTAGATCCAAATTTGTGGTTGGTAATCTTTTAACCTTACCAGATTTAAAATCATTGCTCATAGCTTCAAATACCCCAAAAAATTTGATGCTTGATAATATTAATCAAAAAATTTAAAAAAATTCTATAAGAAAATGTTAAATTTTTTTCTATACAGAAGATAACTAAAAAACAAGAAAAATGCTAGTTTTTTTAAGCGCATTTTTTATCTTCTATGGAGTCATGATTATTAACATTACAAGAACAAATTAAATTCCTGTCTCCATAAGCATTATTAATCCTTGAAACTGAAGACCAGAATTTGTATTCGAATCTACTTTTATAAGGATATGCAGCCTGTTCTTTTGAGTAAGGATAATTCCAATTATCTGAAATCAACTCTTTTATTGTATGAGGAGCATTACTAATTAAATTATTATTTCTTAGTTCAGAGTTGTTTTCAATTTCTTCAATTTCATCGATTATTAAAAGCATTGCTTCACAAAATCTATCTAACTCTTTCAAACTTTCACTCTCAGTTGGCTCAATCATTATAGTCTCAGGGACAGGCCAACTTATAGTTGGAGCATGAAAACTATAATCTATTAATCTTTTGGCTACATCATTTACACTTAAGCCAGTTTTTGACTTCAGTTCTCTAAAATCGAGAATACATTCATGTGCAACAAAATTACTTTCACCTTTATATAAAATCTTAAATTTTTTCTTTAACGAATTAGCAATATAATTTGCTGACAATATTGCATGAGAACTAGCCTTTCTTAAACCACTTTGACCAACCATCTTTATATACATCCAACTTATTGGGAGTATGCTTGCACTTCCATGCTCTGAGGAGGATACAGAATATTCTAATTGACTATAAATATTATCCTTCAAAGAATGAGAAGGAAGAAATGGACTTAAAGTTTCTGATGTCGCTACTGGGCCAACTCCAGGACCACCACCACCATGGGGAATACAAAATGTTTTATGTAAATTCAGATGACAAACATCCACTCCATATTCACCAGGTTTACATAATCCAACCTGAGCATTTAAATTTGCTCCATCTAAATATACAAATGCTCCAACTGAGTGAATTAAATCGCAAATTTCTCTAATTTTTAATTCAAAAACTCCATGAGTAGAGGGATAAGTTAACATTAAAGCACCAATATGGTTATCAAATTCCTGGACCTTAATTAATAAATCCTCAAATGAAATATTACCCTCAGAATCGCATTTTATAGTTACAACATCAAAACCTGCCATAACAGCACTCGCAGGATTTGTTCCGTGAGCACTTTGAGGAATTAAGCATATTTTTCTTAGTACATCACCTTTTGAAGCGAAATAAGAATTAATTGCCAATAAACCCGCAAATTCACCTTGAGAACCTGCATTAGGTTGAAAAGAAACTGAATTTAAACCAACAAGATCACTGATCCATTTCTCAAGATCAGTTATTATTTTTAAATAACCCTTGGTTTGATTAGCAGGCGCAAAAGGGTGAATCGAAGAAAAATTATCCCATGAAATTGGACTAAGTTCTGCCGCAGAATTCAATTTCATAGTACAACTCCCCAAAGGTATCATTCCATCAACAAGTGAAAAATCTTTCTCAGCAAGTTTAAAAATATACCTCATCAAATCAGTTTCACTTTGATAGTTTTTAAATATGTTTTGCTGCATCCATTCTTGATTTCTTAAAGGAATGCCCTCAAGCTGAAAAAACTTATCAATTGTAATTTCCTTAAAATCTCTTTTTTTACCTAGCGCAATTGATATGAAATTCAAAATATTATAGATTTCATTTTCATCAGAAAGTTCATCTAGAGAAATTCCAAATCCAGTAGATTCTTCAACGCTTGATCCCAGAGGTAAAATTCTGAGGTTAAATCCATTTTTTAAAGCTTCATTATGAATCTTTTCAGATTCTTCACAATAAATATCAAAACTATCAAACCTATTTCCAAGAGGAATATTTAATCCTAACTCAAGAAGACAAGATTCTAAAAATCGTCTTAATATCACTAACCTCTTAGCCATTTTTGTTAATCCAGAAGAGCCATGATAAATCGCATAAAAAGAAGAAATTATTGCTAACAAAGATTGAGCGGTGCAAATATTACTAGTGGCCTTTTCTCTCCTGATATGTTGCTCTCTAGTTTGCAATGCCAGTCTTAGAGATTTTTCTCCATTTTTAGAGAGAGTTTGACCTACAATTCTTCCTGGTATCAGTCTTTTATATTTTTCACTACATGCAAAAAATGCTGCATGAGGGCCACCAAAACCCATTGGAACCCCAAATCTTTGCAAACTTCCTACAGCAACATCAACCCCAAATTGAGATATTGGTTTTATTAAAACTTGAGCAAGAGGATCAATAATTGAAGTGACTATGATTTCTGCTTTATGCGCTTTAGAAATTAAAAATGTCGGATCAAACAATTGTCCGTTTTTACCAGGCAATTGTAGTAATATTCCAAAAACATTTTCAATAGTATTTAAATTACTTTGATTAAAACGTTTTAAATTAATTCCTAAAGGATTTGCTCTAGTTGACAAGACATTAAAGGTATGATCATAAACATTTTCGTCTACTAAAAAAACATTAGAGGACTTGTTTTTCCTTGAAGCAAAACTCATTGTCATTGCTTCCGCAGCTGCAGTTCCTTCATCTAAAAGAGAAGCATTCGCTACAGAGAATCCTGTTAATTCACAAATTAAAGTTTGAAAATTAAATAGCGCTTCTAATCTTCCTTGCGCAATTTCTGCTTGATAAGGAGTATATGCGGTATACCATCTAGGATTTTCTAAAACATGCCTCTGAACTACTTTAGGAGTATGGGTTCCATAATATCCAAGCCCAATTAAGGATCTCATTTTTTTATTTTTTTTAGATATTTCTTCTAATTCATTCAAAGCCTCAATTTCAGAACATCCTTTCGGCAAGATTTCTGAAAATTTATTTTTTAATTGAATATCTTCAGGAATAACTTGATTTATAAATTCTTCAATATCATTAAAACCAAGCTTATGAAGCATTTTTTTTTCATCAATATCTTTTAACCCAAGATGCCTATCAATAAACAAATCCGAGTTTCTTGTAGGATTCATATTTAATTATTTTTCTTTAAAATAGCCGGTTTCAAGAAATTTGCCTCAATTTGGAACAACCTTTGATTTATATTCATCTGATTTCATTAATTGGTCTAATGAAAAATTTGATTCTGGTTTAATAATTACCAACCATCCATCACCAATCGGATCATTTTGCAATATTTCTGGATTATCAATAACATCTTCATTTACACTTATAACTTCACCTGAGAAAGGGAGATAAACTTCTTCAACAGCCTTCACAGACTCTATTGTTCCGAATGTTTCTCCTTTCTTTAAATTACTGCCTTTCTCAACTAATTCGACAAATACAATATCTCCTAATTGATCAATAGCAAATTCACTTACACCAATTTTTAATAATCCATTTTCTTCTTTCACGTATTCATGTGTATCAGCATATTTTAAATAACTTGGAAAATTGTAAGACATAATTCAATTTATTTAGAAATAAGAAATTCCTTTTTAATTAGATTTTCTTCTAATAATTCAAATACTAATTGAATTAATGCAATTTTGATGTGAGCTATGTGAGAACCACCTTGAACAAAAATGTTATATGGATCTCTTAGAGGTGCATCCGCAGAAAATTCACTTGTACTTCCTTCAATAAATGTCCCTCCTGACATTAATAAGTTCGATTCATAACCACTCATTGGAGAGGGCATTACATTTAAAAAAGAATCTATAGGCGAAGAATTTTGAAAGGACTGACATACTTTTTGTATTAAATAAGAATTATTTAATCGTACTGCTTGGATTATGTCTGATCTATATGACTTTGGCTCTGGCAATACTATAAAATCTAGTTTTTTAAAAACTGCAGCTATTAAATCAGCGCCTTTTAAAGATTCATGTACCATTTGTGGCGCTAAAAATAATCCTTGTAGAATTAATCTTCCTAAGCCAAAATTAATTCCTGCATTCGAACCTATTCCTGGAGCAGTTAATCTACAGCACGCCATTTCTATTAAATCTGAATCGCCAGCAATATATCCACCGGTAGGAACTATAGTCCCTCCCAAATTTTTAATAAGCGAGCCAGCAATTATATTTGCACCATTAGAAATTGGTTCGCTATCTTCAACAAGTTCACCATAACAGTTATCCACGAAACAAATACAACTAGGATTTAATGAATGTACTAAGTGACAAATCTTTTTTATTTGATTATTACTTAAGGATTTTCTCCATGTGTAACCACAACTTTTTTGGATAAAAACTAATTTACATTTATTTTTTTTAAAAAAATCTATAAGTTTATTCTCGAAAAGATCTTTTTCTTCATGGAAACTAATTTGCTTATATTGCACTCCTAGATCTAACAAAGATCCTTTTCCCTCGCCTCTAATTCCTATAACTTCCTCCAGAGTATCGTAAGGACTTCCTGTTACAGATAACATTAAATCACCTGGCCTCAAAATTCCAAAAAGAACTGAACTAATAGCGTGAGTACCGCTTACAAATTGCATTCTAACCGCTGCTTTTTCTGCCAGAAAAAATTTAGCAAATACGTCATCAATCTTTTCTCTAGAGATATCACCATGTCCGCTTCCTGTGGCTAGGTTGAAGTGATTAGTTGAGACTTTTTCATCTTTAAAAATCTTCAGGATATTGTTTAATTTTATATAAATTTGATTTGATCTAATACTAAAAATATCCTTTAAATCGTCTTCAGAAGATATAACTATCTCTTCAGCTAACCTAAAATTATAGTTTTTATTATTCATTAGTAATTTCTATCGTTTTTCGTGAAGCAATATCTCGTAATTGGGTGAGAAAAGCATTAGGTCCTCCTCCATTAAAATAAGAAAGTTTTTTTGAAGTCTCAAATAAATCTAGTAATTCCCCATCTAATTCTTCAGCTGTAAAATCCTTTATTCCAGCAATAACCTCAGCGAAACGTTCTCTTCTTAAAGGTTTTGTAACTGGATAAGCATCCATAATTGAAATCTTACAAGATCTCCAAGGTTTATTTTGACAAAAATGATCTGAAAGAGCATCACTTAAAGCAGAAGCCTCTTCGTCCTTTATATACCAATCAAAAGAGGATGGTAGAGGTTTCAATCCAGCAAAAATTTCAAATAATTCTCCTACTGACAATGGTTGCCCATAATCATTTTTTAATGGTAAAGCAGAATCCTCCAAGGACCTCCATAATTCAGGATGGCTTTTTTCTAATTGATCCCTTATTGATTCTATTCCCTGATCAAGAATCGTATTAACCTGAGCTAATGCAAGAAAAACTTCCGGGCCTGGTGAAGATAGCTTTCCATTCCTAAGATTTGAAATTTGAGAATTATGAACTCTACCTAAATCTAAGATTTCAGAAAGTAGAGGTAAAACCCTATGAGACCAACCATTTCTCTCATGCCAAAGATGAATCAAATGAGCCATTGCTCTTCGACCCTTCAATAATTTATCGCGATATCCTGAGCTCACGGATAATTAAAATGATCAATAGTATAGTATGATAATATTACATATCGGACCTTTTGAAAATAGTTTTCCAAATATTATGAATTCAGTTATCTTCCAAGAAACAGCCAAATTAAAAAAGCCTGTCCCATCAGAAAAAGTTTTGGAGCTTTCCGATAAATTATTAGAACCATCAAGTCATTCTAAAAGATATCCTCCTAGATTACACAAAACATGGGGCACTATTGTTTTTATGATTGCTATCCATTTGCTTTCTATTATTGCTCTACAACCACAATTCTGGAGTCTTCCAGCAACCATATCATTATTATTTTTTTACTGGTTAACAGCTTGCCTAGGCGTTACACTTGGTTACCACAGATTACTATCTCATAGATCTTTCGTAGTACCAAGATGGCTTGAAAGATTTTTTGCTACTTGTGGAGCTATTAGCTGTCAGCACGGTCCAATTGACTGGGTAGGTTTACATAGACATCACCACTCTTTTTCAGATACAGAAGTAGATCATCATAATAGTAAACGAGGTTTTTGGTGGAGCCACATGGGATGGATGTTTAAAGACGTTGAGGCATTAAAAGCTGTACCAAAATTAAGTGCAGATTTAATTAAAGATCCATATTATAGATTCCTTAATAAATATTTTCTATTTTTACAAGTTCCTATTGGTTTTTGCTTATATGCAATAGGACAAAAATTAGGTGTTGGAGGATGGGCATTAGTACTATGGGGTATACCTCTAAGGCTTGTAGTCGTTTATCACATAACTTGGTTAGTAAACTCAGCAACTCACTGTTGGGGGAAGGCTCCATTTGAAAGTGGTGATTCATCAAAAAACAACGCTTGGGTTGCAGCTTTAACATTTGGAGAAGGTTGGCACAATAATCATCATGCATTTCCTAACTCAGCTAGACAAGGATTATTTAGAGGTCAAATTGATTTAACCTGGGAACATATTAAGATTCTTGCCAAATTAGGATTTGCAAAAAAAGTAAAATTGCCCTCTAGGTCTTATTATTAAATACATAAATAAATATTTTCATGGCTAAAAGAGTAAAAGTCGTTTTAACAGAATCAATTGCCACTCTTGGTAGAGATGGTGATGTTGTAGAAGTAGCACCTGGTTATGCAAGGAATTTCTTATTACCATTTGGGAAAGCAGCTAATGTCACTCCTTCAATTCTTAAACAAATTGAACGAAAAAGAGCAAAAGAAAAAATAGCTGCGGAAAAAGTAAAACAAGAAGCTATTGACTTTAAAACCGCATTAGCAACTATTGGTAGATTTACAATTAAGAAACAAGTTGGTGAAGATGGAGTCCTTTTTGGAACTGTTACTAATGGGGACGTTGCTGAAGCGATACAGGCAGCTACTAAAAAAGATATTGATAGAAGAGACATAATTGTCCCAGATATTCATAATTTAGGTTCTTTCGTTGCGAAGATAAAGCTACATCAAGAAGTTAGTGCGGAAGTAAATATTGAAGTAACAAGTTAATAACTTTGTTGCATTATTTTGAAAAGTAGTCAGAGTATATATCTAAGTCTTCAAATATATGGTTTCAGTTCCTTTTTCAAATGGGTCTAATAAAAATTTTAAAAAAGACTTTAATAATGAAAACGCTGGTTTAGTACCTCCACAGAATATTCAAGCAGAAGAAGCTGTTTTGGGAGGAATCCTACTTGATCCTGATGCGATAGGAAGAATTGCAGACTTAATTAAGGCAGAGGCATTTTATATTAATGCTCATCAAGAGATTTATAAAACAGCCTTAATGTTACATACACAAGGCAAACCTACAGATCTAACTTCAATGAGCGCCTGGCTTGCTGATAATGGATCACTTGAGAAAATTGGAGGTAATTCTAAATTAGTAGAATTAGTAGAAAATGTTTCTTCCACAGCTTCAATAGAACAAGTTGCGAACTTAATTAGTGATAAATTTATCAGGAGACAACTAATTAGATCTGGTAATGAGGTTGTTCAACTAGGATTTGATCAAACACAAGAAACTAATGAAGTATTAGATAAGGCAGAACAGAAAATTTTTGAGATTAGTCAAGAAAAACCCACAAAAGGTCTTACACAAGCAGCCGAAATTCTTACAAGTACTTTTAATGAAATAGAGTCCAGGTCATTAGGAACATCTGTAGCTGGTATTCCAGTAAATTTTTATGATCTTGATGCAATGACTCAAGGATTTCAAAGAAGTGATTTAATAATTGTGGCAGGAAGACCCTCAATGGGAAAAACGTCAATGGTTTTAAACCTTGCAAAGAATGTAGCTCAATCTCAGGATCTTCCTGTGTGTGTATTTAGCCTCGAGATGAGCAAAGAACAACTTACCTATAGATTGCTTTCTATGGAAGTGGGTATTGAAAGCGGTAGATTAAGAACCGGAAGACTTCAACAAGATGAATGGCCTTTACTTGGAGAAGGGATAAATGCATTAGGTCAACTTCCAATTTTTATTGATGACAAACCTAATTTAAGTGTTTTAGAAATGAGATCCTTATGCAGAAGATTAATAGCTGAGCAAAAAAAAGAACTTGGTTTAATAGTTATTGACTACTTGCAACTTATGGAAGGTACAACACCTGATAATAGAGTGCAAGAGCTATCTCGAATTACAAGAGGTCTCAAAAGTATGGCAAGAGAATTAAAAGTACCAGTAGTAGCTTTATCCCAATTAAGTAGAGGCGTTGAATCAAGAACAAATAAAAGGCCTATGTTAAGCGACCTTCGGGAATCTGGATCTATAGAACAAGATGCCGACTTAGTATTAATGATTTATAGAGATGAGTATTACAATCCAGAAACTGAAGATAAAGGAATAACTGAAATTATTGTCACGAAACACAGAAATGGTCCTGTTGGTACTGTTAAATTGTTATTTGAACCTCAATTTACGAGATTTAGGAATTTAGCTAATTAAATCGATCCTAAAATGCAAGATCATCAATCACCTAATGAATCTTTTGACATCATCGTAATTGGAGGAGGGCATGCAGGATGCGAAGCAGCTATAACAACAGCAAAATTAGGATTTTCAACAGCATTATTTACAATCAATTTAGATAGAATTGCCTGGCAACCTTGTAACCCTGCAGTTGGCGGACCTGCCAAAAGTCAATTAGTCCATGAAGTAGATGCTTTAGGAGGAATTATTGGGAAATTAGCAGATGAAACATCAATACAAAAGAGAATATTAAATGCTAGCAGGGGGCCAGCAGTTTGGGCATTAAGAGCTCAAACCGATAAGAGAGAATATTCAAGGCGAATGATAGAAATACTCCAAAATACAGAAAATCTATCTTTGAAAGAAGCGATGATTACTGAACTTGATATTTCAAAAACTGAAGTAATTGGAATGAACTCAAAAAAAATGATTAAAAAACAAATAAAGGGTGTAAAAACTTTCTTTGGTAGTTACTATTCAGCGAGATCAGTGATCATAACCGCTGGTACTTTTTTAGAAGGCAGAATATGGATAGGAAACAAATCAATGTCAGCAGGAAGATCTGGTGAACAAGCTGCACAGGGTCTTACTAAAAATCTGCACGAAATTGGAATAAAAACAGAACGTTTAAAAACAGGAACTCCAGCAAGAGTTGATAAAAAAAGTATCATTTTTGATGAATTAGATATTCAACCAAGTACAGCAGCTGATAGATATTTTACGTTTGACCCAGATGTCAAAAATAATATGCCCCAAGTTAGTTGTCACATCACAAGAACAACTTCTAAAACACATCAACTAATTCGAGATAATTTACATTTAACTCCCATTTACGGTGGTTTTATAGATAGTAAGGGACCAAGATATTGTCCATCAATTGAAGATAAAATCGTTAAATTTGCTGATAAAGAATCTCATCAAATTTTCTTAGAACCAGAAGGAATTAATACGCCTGAAATATATGTTCAAGGATTTTCTACAGGTTTACCCGAAAATATTCAATTAAAACTTTTAAGAACCTTACCGGGATTAGGTAAATGTAAAATGTTACGACCAGCATATGCTGTCGAGTATGAATATATACCTGCAACACAGCTCCAAACATCACTTGAAACGAAAGAAATTGAATATTTATTTAGTGCTGGGCAAATTAATGGAACAACTGGTTATGAAGAAGCTGCTGCTCAAGGATTAGTTGCAGGAATAAATGCGACTAGAAAACTAAACAAAAAAGATCCAATAATTTTTACGAGGGAAAGCAGTTATATAGGCACAATGATTAATGATTTAATTACCAAAGATCTCAAAGAACCCTACAGAGTTCTTACTAGTAGGAGTGAATATAGATTAACCTTAAGAGGAGATAATGCAGATAGAAGATTAACACCATTAGGTTATCAAATAGGGCTTATTGATGAGAAAAGATGGTCGACTTATCAAGAAAAAATGAAATTCCTTGAAAGAGAGAAATTAAGATTAGAAATCACCCGTTTAAAAAATACCGATGAAGTCGCAAGAAAAATAGAATTAGACACAGGATCAAAAATAAAAGGCTCAACAACTTTGAAAGAACTATTAAAAAGACCAAATTTTCATTATGCAGATCTAATTAAATATGATTTAACAGAGAAAAACTTAGCATCGTCAATATGTGAAGGTGTTGAAATAGATATTAAATACGAGGGATACCTTAAAAGACAAAAAAACAATATTGATCAGATTAAGCGTCAAAGTCTCAAATCTCTATCCAAAGAAATCAATTACGAAAAGATAGATACTTTATCTTTAGAAGCAAGGGAAAATTTGAATAAGATCAAACCAACAAATTTTGGGGACGCTTCAAAAATTCCTGGAGTTAGTAAAGCTGATTTAACTGCATTATTAGTTTGGCTTAAAATTAAAGAAATAAAAAAAGAAAAAACAAATATTTTTGCTGAAAAAAAGTTATCATCTTAAAAGGAATCATTGAGAGCACTGAATAATAAACTTTTTAACTCGCCAAAAATATTATGGGAAGAGAAAGCTTCTACTTTTTTAATGAAAAATTCACTCCCAAAATTATCTGGGGCTTGGAAATTAATGATACTTGGAGACGGAAGTCCCACAAGACATCTACAACTTTTAACTAATCAAGAAACTAAAATTAAATTAATTTCAATGCAATTAGATCCTTTATCTAGTGAAGAGGGTCCTCAGGAAATCAACCAATTAACTGGCCCTTTGATCAGAAGACAAGTCTGGATTAAAAATAATAATAAAAACCTAGCATGGGCAGAAAGTTGGTGGAATGCAGAGCAAATTAGTGAAAATTTAAAGGCTAAAGAAGAACCAATTTGGAAAAATTTAACACAAGACAGATCAGAACTATTTAGAGAAGTTGATAGTATTTCACTTGTAAATGCAACATGGTTAGAGAATAAATTTTGTTTTAAAGGTCCATTCTGGTCAAGAAATTATAGATTTTTCAGGAACAAAAAGCCTTTAACTATTATTCGGGAAGTATTCAATCCTCATTTAGAAAGTTTGCTAGGTTCCTCAGGGATTAATGAATTTGCAAATCTATACTCTTCTTCTTCTGGATCTAGGTAAATTTCGTGATTTTGATCCACCACGTTGATTTATTTGATCTCTAATCATATCACTTTCTTTTTCTGAAGATCTTTGCCATCTTTCAACTTTGAAATCAAGTTCATCTAGCCAATCTTGGTTATTAACTTCTTTTCCATAAGGCAATTTTTTTTGCTTAGTAGTTTGAGAATTTTTTGGTTGCCTCAAGGATATTGCCTCTAAAGGTCTTTTTGAATGCGAATTAGATGATTTAATAGTATTTGATTCTCTAGTAAATGTTTTAATCTCGCTGTTGTCATCATCAAAATTGTCATCATCATACCAATCATCATTGTCTTCATCAAAAAATAAATCCACTTTTTCAGATACCCATCTTCCTACTTTTTTTGCACTCTTACTTGTTATCCCCTGCAAATCTGAATTCCTTCTCTTACCTGGTCTTGCTCCAGATACTCCATCAACAAATTGTCTACCAGTTTCAAAAATCCTATCAACTTGTTTATCAATAATATTTCTATCAAAACTATTTCTTAGATTTCTAATTCTCCTGGAATCCATAAATTATTTATGCTTTTTCAAGTATAAATTACATTAAAAAAATAAAAAATTCCTAATATAGAAACAAAAACACATCTTATATTTTTAATCAAACAAAATTAAACAGTTTTTATTCCATGATCCATTAAAGAAATTTATACAACATTTTTTACAGGCAATATTCTTAATTCTTTTTCTATAAAAAAATTTTTCACCGCAATTTTGACATGTTCCTATATATTTTAATTCTCTCCTTTCAATAGGAAAAGAGTGCCTTAAAGAAATTTGGAAATTTTTTTCTATTGCGTTTATTTGATTCATCTTATCTAAGAAATTTGGACCATGTATCTCATTTTTTTTTAATATCATATCTACCCATGCATGGATCATTTCATGACATAAAGTACTATTTATTTCAATAATAGATAACTTACTCAAAATAGGTTTCGATAATATAATTTCAGAATCTAAAAGACCATTTATTCTTTTTCTTTTATAAAAACCAGCAGTAGTTTTTAATCTATTGTCGCTCCATTTTACTTTTACTAAAGGTTGATTATTAACAGTTAAAGAATTTTCAAAATATTGGCTATTAAACCTGTGAAATAAAGGTAAAAGAGGAATTACAGGCATTATGAATTAAAATTAGTATTATTTTGACAAAAAAACCCATCAAAAACGATTTATTTTCTTAAAGTAAGAAAAACCACAATTAAAATGGACGCAACACTAGTTAAAGATATCGGAATTAAAGCATTATTAGTTGGCGGCGCAGTACTAATTTCATTTTGGACTTTTAATGCAGTCAAATTAGTTATAAGTGCAAGAGGGATTAATCCATTGGTAAGAAAGTTTTTTGATCAAGTAGCTGCTGGCAGAATTGATGCAGCTTATGGTTTGACTACAAAAACTTATAAAACTCATGTTAAACGGCAAGACTTTCTCAAATTCTTAGCTAGTTTACAGCTCAATAAATACAGGAATTTAAAATCTGGAAGGCCAAGAGTTCAAGAAGATCAAATCATAATAACGTTAAATTTAAAGTCAGAAGATAAACAAGATGAGCTTCCATTAGATTTTACCTTCTCAAAAATGGATAAAGATTGGAAAATAGACAGAATAGCCAAAGTTAATTAATAATTTCTTGTGAAGCCAAAAGAATTGCTAAAAGAAGAGATAATAGGTCAATTAGAATTACATCCCAGTAGATTAGATAAAGAAAAAATTATCTTAGAAGCAATGGAGGAAGGATTAGATGATTTTTTTGAAGGAATTCGCATGGCACTAGATCCATTAGTAACTTTTGGTGTAAAAATGGTTCCTGAGAAAGAGGATGAAAAAAGTCAAAGCTATTCTTGGAGAGATTTTCATAAATTAGCCAAAAAGCTTATTAAAAGAGAGCTTACTGGACATGCTGCTCGTAATGCGATCCTTACAGCTATGGAATCTTCGAAAAAAGCAGAGTGGAATGGATTTTATAGACGAGTGTTAATTAAAGACCTTAGATGTGGAGTTTCCGAAAAGACAATAAATAAAATAGCAAAGAAATTTCCCAAGTATGCGATCCCTATTTTTTCTTGTCCGTTAGCGTATGACAGCGCAAATCATGAGAAAAAAATGATAGGTAAAAAACAAATTGAAATCAAATTAGATGGAGTGCGGGTTTTAACTATTATTAGACAAAATAAAGTAGAAATGTTTTCTCGAAATGGAAAGCAATTCCATAATTTTGGTCATATTATCTCAGAAATAGAAAACGTTATAAAAGAAAATCCCACACCTTATGATTTAGTCCTTGATGGTGAAGTAATGAGCGCTAATTTTCAGGATTTAATGAAACAAGTACATAGAAAAGATGGGAAACAAACTAAAGACGCAGTTCTACATTTATTTGACCTATGTCCGCTTGAAAACTTCCAAAAAGGGAGATGGGAAACTAATCAAACAGCAAGAAGTTTACTAGTGAAAGAATGGGTTGCAAAACATTCTTTACTGCTAAAACATATACGAACACTTGAATGGGAAAAAGTAGATCTAGACACCATTGAAGGACAGAAAAGATTTGTAGAACTGAATAAATCTGCCGTTGAAGGTGGATATGAAGGAGTTATGATTAAAGATCCTGATGCTATGTATGAATGTAAAAGAACCCACAGTTGGTTAAAAGCAAAACCTTTCATTGAAGTCACTTTAAAGGTTGTTTCCGTCGAGGAAGGAACAGGCCGCAATAAAGGAAGGCTTGGAGCAATCTTGGTAGAAGGGGAAGATGATGGTTATGAATACAGCCTTAGTTGCGGGAGCGGATTTAGTGATATACAACGTGAAGAATATTGGACAAAACGTAATCATCTCGTCGGTCAACTTGTTGAAATAAGAGCTGATGCTAAAACCAAGTCTAAAGATGCAATGACTTTTAGTCTAAGATTTCCAAGATTCAAATGCTTTAGAGGATTTAAAGTTGGTGAAAAAGTATAAATTTATAAAAGAATATTCAAGAAGTAGTCAATGAAAAATGTGGTTTTTAATTATATAAACTTCAAATCTAAACTATAAAATATAAAAATAATGATTAAGAATTTCTAAAAAACTAATTATGAAAAAAGCAGTATTCAACTACATCAAAACACCTTGTGGACAGGCAAAATATATCGAATTAGAATCTAATAAAACGTTAACAGGTAAATTGAGACTGATGTGGTTTGTCTTAATTGCATCTGTAAGAGATTGGAATATTAAAGATTAAATTCTTCAGATTTGTCGAAGTATTCTCGAGAATATTTAGCTGAGAAATATACAACTAAAAAGGTTGAAACAATGCCGATGATACTCATATATAAATTATTTGTTGATTGGACATACGTTAAGTCCTTAAGACTTTTGGCTAAACTACCTACTGAGCAATAAAGAAAAGTGCCAGGAATTATTCCTAGTAGACCAATGGCAAAATCTCCGAATTTAACATTATTCAAGCCATAAAAATAATTAAGAATACTGAAAGGAAATATCGGCGATAATCTCGCTAAAAAAATTAATTTAAGTCCTCCTTTTTTCACTACTTGTTCGATAACACTTAACTTTGGATAACGGCTAAAAAATCTTTTTAGCTTTATTGAAAAAAAACTTTTTGATATAAAAAAAGCAACTGAAGCTCCTATGGAAGCCGAAATAAAAACAATAATTGATCCAAAATATGAGCCATATAAAAAGCCTGATAATAAAGATAACCAAGAAGCTGGAAGTATTAATAAAACAATTAAAATATAAATGCAAACAAACGCAAAGATTCCAATTCCAGTATTAAAAAAAAATGAAAAATTATAAATATTTTCTAGGAATACATTCATAATCAATATAGTAATTCGAGTTTTGTATTAATTCTTGCCATTTGTTCTGTACCCTCTTTTAATTTAAATCTACATTCATCAACGATCTCTTTTGGAGCCTTATCAATAAAATTTTTGTTAGATAATCTCTTATTTAAATTTTCTAATTCAGAATTTACTTTTTGTAAATCCTTGGTTAACCTTTCTTTTAATGAATCTATATTTACATAATCCTGAAAAGGTAAATAAACCTCTAAATCCCCAATTATCCCAGAAAAAGATTTTGCGAAATCTTTTTTATCAACAACATTGGTTTCATAAATAAATACTTCAGAAGATTTAGTTAAAGTTTGTATATCATCAACTAAATTTTTTAAAAAAGCAACTAAGTATCCATTATCTGAAATCAAATAAACAGGAACTTTCTCTGATGGCTTAAGTCCTAATTCGACTCTCAGGTTTCTAATCAATCGAATAATTTCAAAGAGTTGCTGAAAGGATTTATCAAGCTTAATATCAACAAAGTGATTTTCTTGGGTTGGCCATTTTTGAAGTGTTAATAATGTTTCTTCAGGTTTTAACTGCAGTACATGCCAAAGTTCTTCAGTAATATGCGGCATAAAAGGATGAATCATCACCAAAATATCATTAAGCACTTTTATTAAAACTTTTTCAGATGTTTGTCTATTCTTAGTCTCTTTATTATTAAATCTTTGCTTTGCAAATTCTATGTACCAGTCACAAAAATCATTCCATGAAAATTCATATAGTAATTTTGCAGATTCACCTAATTTATATTCCTTCAACAAATTAACCACCTTGGTATTAACCTGATTCAATTTTGATAGAATCCACTTATCACATAATTCTAAAGAATTTTGATCACTCTCATGAAACGAATAATTATCGTTAGAAGTTTTATTAATTAGTACAAATTTTGTTGCATTCCATAATTTGTTCGCAAAATTTCTTGAAGCTTCAACAGTTGAAGATGTATCTTTTTTCCTATCAAAATCAAGCCTGATATCCTGCCCCGCGCCTGCAACTTCTCTAATTAAAGCAAATCGCAAAGCATCAGAACCATATTTATCAATTAATAATATGGGGTCAATACCATTACCTGAACTTTTGCTCATTTTTTTATTATTTTCATCTCGAACTAGACCATGAATATACACATCCTTAAAAGGAATATTATTCGTGAAAGTATTACCCATCATTGTCATTCTTGCCACCCAGAAGAAAATAATATCAAAACCAGTAACTAAAACACTATTTGGATACCATTTTTTAAAATCTGGATCATTTGTATTTGGCCAACCAAGGGTTGAGAAAGGCCATAAACCACTTGAAAACCAAGTATCCAATACATCTTTATCACGAACTAATTTAATATTTAACCCAAATTTTTTATTAGCTTGAATTAACGCATCTTCTTTATTTCTAGCAACAACAAATGGAGTATTTTGTTCTATTGAGTCTTGTGATTCATCTAAAACATACCATGCAGGGATTTGGTGACCCCACCATAATTGCCTACTTATACACCAATCATTAATATTCTCTAACCAGTCCTTATAAACTTTCTCCCAGCGTTGGGGAATAAACTCTGGCTTTTTAGAATCAATTTCCTTTAGACATCCTTGAGAGATATCATCCATTTTTAAAAACCATTGTGTTGACAATAATGGTTCGATTGGAACTTTTCCTCTATCAGAAAAAGGAATAGTATGATTATAATCTTCAATCTTGGTTAAAAGACCTAAGTTATCCAATTCTTCGATGATTTTCTTTCTAGCCTCATATCTATCTAAATTTTGAAATTTACCTGCATTAATATTTAAAGTTCCATCTTTATTCATAACGTTAATCTGTTTTAAGTCATGCCTTTTTCCAATGGCAAAATCATTTGGATCATGAGCTGGAGTGACTTTGACACATCCGGTACCAAACTCTTTATCAACATGTGAATCGGCAATAACGGGTATCTCTCTATCAACGAACGGCACTTTTACTTTGCCGCCAATATATTTTTTATATCTGTCGTCTTCCGGATTAACTGCCACTGCAGTATCACCCAATAAAGTCTCTGGTCTAGTTGTTGCAACCTCTAAAAAATTATCTAAGTTTTCACCATTTGTAGAAAGTAATGGGTATTTAAAATGCCATAAATGGCCTTCTACTTCTTGCATTTCCACTTCAAGATCACTTACAGCAGATTGAGAGGCAGGACACCAATTAACTAAATATTCCCCTCTGTAAATTAAATTCTTTTTATAGAGAATATTAAATGCTTCAACAACGGCCTCATTTAATTTTTGATCTAGAGTAAATCTTTCTCTACCCCAGTCTACTGAATATCCTATCCTTTTTAATTGAGATACTATTTTGCCACCGCTTTGCTCTTTCCAGGTCCATGCTCTTTTAAGAAATTCATCTCTTCCAATATCATCACTTTTTTTACCTTCACTTTTTAATTGTTTTTCAAGAATGGTTTGAACAGCTATGGAGGCATGATCTGTTCCTGGCAAACACAAAACGTTCTTACCCAAAAGTCTCTGAAAACGGACAACAACATCTATCAAAGCTGTATTAAATGCATGTCCCATATGCAAAGATCCAGTCACATTTGGCGGCGGAATAACAATGGAGAAAGGCTCTCCATCATCTTCAGGATTAGGGCTAAACGCTTTTAAGCTTTCCCATTTGCCTTGCCACTTTTTTTCTACTTCAGAAGGTGAATAATTTTCTAAAGATAATTCATCATTCATCTCTGTCATTTCAAATTTTATTTCAAAGAACGTTTTTAATTATTTTATCTTGATGAAAGCCAATTAATGAAAATAATATTAGTTTGCAAAAAAAGGCAAAATCACTCTATAAGAGTTTAAAGCCAGAACCGCATGAACAACGTTTTGCATTTTTTGGTGTTGAGATAAGAAATCCACCACCGCTTAAATCACCGTAATAATCTAATTTTAAATCTTTTAGTAAATTAAATCTTTTAACATCAGCGTATAAAGTCACTCCCTCCGTTCTTGAAATAGGGGATCCGTCACATGTTCCAGGCCTTAATTTAATATGAATCCATCCTTCAGAAGAATTTTTATCCTCAATTAAATCAATAGACATTTCACCTGGAGAACCTCCAAAAGATGCTTGCCTAGATAGTTCTGAAGCTGCACTTTGACTGATTGAAAGATTGACGATCTCAGTCATTAAACAAAAAAATAAATGGGCGATCCAGGGTTCGAACCAGGGACATCCTGCTTGTAAGGCAGGCGCTCTACCGCTGAGCTAATCGCCCTTATGTTAGTTCATTCTAATAGATGAAGTTGAAATATTTGTACTAAGTATTTAAATATTTCATGATTAAGGCAAAATTGAATTAATAAAATTTATTCTATGTCCTCAAACTATAAATATCACTATCAAAACAATTCCGATTTAGAGACACTAAAGAGTTTTAAAATTTTAATATCTAATATTAAATCATTAAAAGATAAAACTTGGGGATGCCCATGGCAGAAAATACAGTCTCATATATCGTTAATCCCATTTTTATATGAAGAAAGTAGTGAATTTACAGATGCAATATACGAAAAAAATGCGAATAATATTTGTGAAGAGTTAGGAGATCTTTTATTACAAATAATGCTTCATGCGGAAATCGGTCACCAAGAAAAAGAATTTGAGCTAAATGACGTAATAAAAAATCTCAATAACAAAATTATTAATAGACATCCATATATTTTTAACAAAAAAGAAAAAGTATCTCTAGAAAAATCGCAACAGATTTGGGAAGATATTAAAAATTCAGAAAAAAAAGTAATTAATAATGAATCATCAATTAGTAAAAATTTAAATTTAAAAATAAAAAACTTACCACCAATAGTTGGTACAGAGAGAATAACAAACGTTGTTAAAGAATATGGTTTTAAGTGGGAAAGTACCAATCAGATTATTGAAAAGTTAGAAGAAGAGATAAATGAATTAAAAGAGGCAATTAAAAGCAAAAAAAAGTCAGATATAAAAGCTGAATTTGGAGATATTTACTTTACTCTGATAAATCTTTCAAACTTTTTAAAAATAAATCCTGAATCAGCCCTTAAACAAACTAATAAAAAATTTTTAGACAGATTTTCAATCATTGAACATCATTCAGGAGATAATATTAAAAAACAAACTCCTAAAGATTTTCAACGGCTTTGGCAAATTGCCAAGAAAACACTTATGAAAAAAAATCCTAAAAGCAAATGCCAAAAGTAAAAACATGGATAGACGAATATAACAAAGGCTCAAGATTTGGCCTTGATGGGAAAGTACTAATTAGAAAAAACTCAAAATATCAAGAAATTATTGTTATAGAAAATGATTATTATGGTAAAGCTCTAATGCTAGATGGTTGTTGGATGACATCATTAAAAGATGAAAAATATTATCATGAATGTCTTGTTCATCCTGCCTTAAGTAGCATTGACGAAAAATCTAATGTACTGATTATTGGTGGAGGGGATGGTGGTACTGCAAGAGAATGCCTTAAATACTCTGAAATAGCAAAAATTGATTTAGTAGAAATTGATGAAGAAGTTATCAAAGTATCTAAAAAATATTTACAAGAAATTGGAAGAGAAGCATGGAATGACAGAAGATTAAAAATACACATTAATGATGGTGTTAAATGGGTAGAAAAAACAAAAGATAATTTTTATGACGTCATATTTATAGATTGTTCAGACCCCTCAGAATTTTCAAATTTATTATTTTCAAATTCTTTTTATAAAGAATGTAAAAGGATACTTACAACAAAGGGGATATTAGCCACTCAAAGCGAATCACCTGAATCCTTCAAAAATATTCATATAGATATTTTGAAAACTCTAAAAAAAATATTTAGGTTCTCTAAAACTATGTATTCTTTTGTGCCTATATATCCAAGTGGTATTTGGAGTTGGACATTCTCTTGTAAAGAGGAATTATACTTAACAAAGCCAAATTGCAAAGACGCTCTGAGGATTGAAAAGAGTTGTGATATTTGGAATATCAATTTTCAAAATGGTGCATTCAAAATGATGCCAAATAAAATTTTAAAAGAACTGAATTCGGAAAATGAACAATAAAAATTTATTTGATATGGAAAGTTCAATTTTTATGGGGGCAAAAAGAAATCCTCATAATTGCTCAGTTGGAATATTTGGAGTAAATTATGATGGAACATGTTCTTATAAGTCGGGAGCTAGATTTGGTCCAAACGCCATAAGGCAAGTAAGTACATGCTTAGAAACATTTTGTCCAAAATTAGGAAAAGATTTAGCAGATTTTAATTATGTTGATTTTGGTTCACTAGAAATTAATAAAAATGACTCAAAATCTGTCATTGAATCAGTTAAATCAGCAACAAATTACTTAATGAGTAAAAGCCTTACTCCTATTATGCTTGGGGGTGAGCACTCTATTACTAGAGGAGCAATTGAGGCAGTTGTAAATAAATATCCAAATTTGATACTAGTTCAACTCGATGCTCATGCAGATTTAAGAAACTCATATATGGGGAATGATCATAGTCATGCTTGTGCAATGCAAAGATGCTTAGATGTCTTACCTGAAAAAAAGATTTTACAAGTAGGAATAAGGAGCGGAACAAAAGAAGAGTTTAAATTTATGCGTCAGAAAAATCAATTAGTAAATTTCACCCCAGGAGAAAATGCTCAAGAATTCAAAAAAGCTCTTCTTCCTTACTCTAATACACCAATATATTTAACAATAGATTTAGATTGGTTTGATCCAAGTTTATTACCCGGTACAGGGACTCCAGAACCAGGAGGCTTTTTTTGGAATGACTTCGAAGTGATTCTTGATACTTTAAAAAACTTTAGAATTGTTGCTTCAGACATTGTAGAATTATCTCCAGAAATTGATAACAGTGGAGTAAGTAGTATAGTTGCTGCAAAAGTACTGAGAAGCTTAATTATGTCGTTAGAAAATATGCAATAAAAAATTTCTAAACTAGAGTAAGAAAAATTAACCATAAATTAAAGAATTCATGGATTTGCTTAAAAGTCCACTTTATTCAAAATATATTCAGTCAAATGCAAAGTTAGTCAATTTTGCAGGATGGGAAATGCCTATATCCTTCTCGGGATTAATCAATGAACATGAATCGGTAAGAACTTCTGCAGGATTCTTTGATATTTCCCACATGGGCGTAATTTCTCTAAGAGGAGTTAATCCTAAAGAATATATTCAAAAATTTTTCCCTACTAATTTATACTCCTTTTCAAAAAATCAAGGGCTTTATACAGTAATGCTTAATGACAAGGGAGGAATATTAGATGACTTAATAATTTATGACCTTGGTCAACAAGAAGGTGAAATCTCGGAAATTATTTTAATAGTAAACGCAAGTAGATACCAAGTTGATTTTTCCTGGATTAACAATAATTTAAATACCAAAAATATTTCTATATCAAATGCAAAAAAAGATAAGGTCCTCCTAGCATTACAGGGCAAAGATTCCTTTAAGTTATTCGAAGATTGGATTCAATCTTCGATATCCCATATCCCTTATTTTGGATGTGAATATAAAATTTTTAAACATATTTCACAAGAAGAAAAAATCTTCTTTTCCAAAACAGGATATACAGGGGAAAACGGTTTAGAAATACTTTTATCAAAAAAAGCATCAATTAATTTATGGGATTTCTTAATTTCCAAAAATATTTCACCTTGTGGTTTAGGCGCAAGAGATACCCTAAGACTTGAAGCAGGCATGCATCTTTATGGCCAAGACATCAATGAAGAAACATCTCCATATGAAGCAGGTTTAGGTTGGCTAGTACATTTAGAGAATAATCATGAATTTTTTGGAAGAGATTTTCTTGAAGAACAATCAAAAATAGGAATTCCAAAAAAGCTAGTTGGTCTGTCTATAGAAGGTAAAGCTATAGGAAGAAAAGGATGCGAAATATTTAAAGGTGAAGAGAATATTGGTATAATTACTAGCGGTAGTTGGTCTCCTACTAAACAAAAAGCTATTGCTTTCGCTTATATCAATACTTCGCATGCATATTTAAATAATGAAGTTCAAATATTAATAAGAGGGAAAAAATTCAAAGGTTATATCACTAAAAGAACGTTTTATAAAAAAGATATTTAACTAAACTTACCCTTGAAGAATTATGATTATCTATTATTGATAAATAAATCATTTCTAGATGAGAAACAAAATTTGCGATCAATTAAATAATTCAGATATTGGACAATTAGTTAATTTATGTGGATGGGTTGATCGTAGAAGAGATCATGGTGGAGTGATTTTTATAGATTTGAGAGATCATAGTGGATTTTTACAAATAACCATTAACCCTAATGATGGGGCAAATCTATTTAAACAAGCAGAGACTCTTAGAAACGAGACTGTAATAATGGTAAGTGGAATTATTAATGAAAGACCTAAAGATTCAATAAATAAAAATTTAAGCACTGGAGAAATAGAGCTTAAAGTTAAAGATTTACAAATTCTTAACCAAATTAAAAATAATTTACCTTTTCCTGTTTCTATACATGACTATGAAAATACTAAAGAAGAGCTTAGATTAAAGTATAGATATCTAGATTTAAGGAGAGGAAAATTATTAGAAAATTTAAAAACAAGGCATAAGATCATCCAAGTAATTAGAAAATATCTTGATGATTTTGGGTTTACAGAAGTAGAGACACCATTACTTACAAAATCAACTCCTGAAGGGGCAAGAGATTTTCTTGTTCCTGCACGTTTATCAAACGGAGAATTTTTTGCCCTTCCCCAATCACCACAACTTTTTAAACAACTATTAATGGTAGGAGGCTTAGATAAGTACTATCAAATTGCAAAATGTTTCCGTGATGAAGACCTGAGAGCAGATAGACAGCCAGAATTTACTCAGTTAGATATAGAAATGAGTTTTGTTAGTGAAGAAGAAATTATATCTTTTAATGAAAAGCTAATAAAAAAAATATGGCAGGATATTTTAAATATTAAATTAATTGATTCTTTTCCTAGAATGACCTGGCATTCAGCAATGGAAAATTATGGGACAGATAGACCAGATACAAGATATGGAATGTTGTTAAAAGATCTAGGAAAAGTTTTAGGCAATATTGGATTTAATATTTTTACTAAAGCCATTCAATCTGGAGGATCTATAAAATCCATAACTATTAAGGGGGGTAATGAAAGTATTAGCAACGTGCGAATTAAACCTGGTGGCGATATTTTTAAAGTGGCGCAAGATGCTGGGGCTGGTGGATTAGCGTTTATCAGAGTAAAGGGTAATGAGCTTGAAACTATTGGTGCAATAAAAAATAATTTAAATCAAAATCATATTTCTCTTATTTTAAAAGTTACAGAAGCAGAAGATGGGGACTTAATTCTTTTAGGAGCAGGAAATACACAAGTCGTAAATCAATCATTAGATAGAGTTAGGCAATATATTGCAAAAGATTTAAAGCTAATAGATAAAAATAAATGGAACTTTTTATGGATAACAGATTTTCCAATGTTTGAGCGAAATGAAGAAGAGAAGAGATATGAGGCATTACATCATCCTTTTTGTTCTCCAAAAAACATTAAGTTTGAAAATTCAAAAGAATTAAAAGGAAAAATAGAACATTCCATAGCAAATGCTTATGACATAGTACTGAACGGATTGGAATTAGGTGGTGGTTCTCTTCGTATCCATCAAGCAGAAATGCAAAGAGAAGTTCTACGAACTGTTGGATTAACAGATAATCAAATTGATGAAAAATTTGGTTTTTTAATTGAGGCGCTCGAAATGGGCGCTCCACCACATGGAGGCATAGCATTTGGGCTAGATCGTATAACAATGTTGATTTTGGGAGTAGATTCAATTAGAGAAACAATCGCTTTTCCAAAAAATCAACAAGCGAAATGCCTTTTATCAAATGCACCTTCAAATGTCTCCAATTCACAATTAAAAGAATTAGATATTGAAATAACAATTGATGAATAAAGTATTTATGGATGATCAATAAATTTTTTGTTTAAATAAAATATAAGGAGGTTGTGCTTAATTAAAAATATTTAATGTCAAAATTTGTTTTTGTTACGGGAGGAGTTGTTTCTAGTATTGGTAAAGGTATTGTTGCAGCAAGCTTAGGCAGATTATTAAAATCGAGGGGATATAGCGTTTCAATACTTAAACTTGATCCTTATCTAAATGTTGACCCAGGAACAATGAGTCCATTTCAACATGGCGAAGTTTTTGTTACCGAAGATGGAGCAGAAACAGATTTAGACTTAGGTCACTATGAGAGATTTACTGACACAGCAATGTCTCGGTTAAATAGTGTCACAACAGGATCTATCTACCAAGCAGTTATTAATAAAGAAAGAAGAGGTAGTTATAATGGAGGTACAGTACAAGTTATTCCTCACATAACAGGTGAAATAAGAGAAAGAATTCATAGAGTATCAGCCAACAGCAATGCTGATATTGTTATAACTGAAATTGGTGGAACAGTCGGAGATATTGAATCTCTTCCATTTTTAGAGGCAATAAGAGAATTTAAAAATGATGTTAATAAAAATGATGTTGCCTATATCCACGTAACTTTACTTCCGTATATCAAAACTTCTGGTGAAATAAAAACTAAACCTACTCAACATTCTGTTAAAGAATTAAGATCAATTGGTATTCAACCTGATTTACTTGTATGTAGAAGTGATAAAGAAATTAATGAAAATCTTAAAAGAAAACTCAGTGGTTTCTGCGGGGTTAATCTTAATTGTGTAATTGAAGCATTAGATGCGGATAGTATTTATTCAGTACCTCTTTCTTTAAAAAAAGAAGGTTTATGCAAAGAAACTTTAAAATGTCTGGAGCTTGAGGATAAAGAATGTGATTTAGAGAATTGGGAAAAGATCATTCATAATCTTAGAAATCCTGGCAAACCTATAAAAGTAGCTTTAGTTGGGAAATATATAGAACTTGGTGATGCATATTTATCTGTAGTGGAAGCACTTAGACATGCTTGCATTGAACAAAAATCATTATTAGATTTGCATTGGGTCAGTGCTGAAATGATCGAGGAGAAATCGGCCGAAAGTTATTTACATAATGTTGATGCTGTTGTTGTTCCAGGCGGATTCGGAAATAGAGGAGTAAATGGAAAGATTTCAGCAATAAAATTTGCTAGAGAAAAGAAGATTCCATTTCTAGGCTTATGTCTAGGTATGCAATGCGCAGTAATAGAATGGGCAAGAAATCTGGCAAAATTACCTGGTGCATCTAGCTCGGAATTAGACCCAGACTCCCCAAATCCTGTTATTCATTTATTACCTGAGCAAGAAGATATTATTGACTTAGGAGGAACTATGAGATTGGGAGTTTATCCTTGTAGGCTTCAAAAAAATACAACTGGTAAAGAGTTATATAACGAGGATGTTATATATGAGAGACATCGACATAGGTATGAATTTAATAATTACTACAAACAAAGTTTTTTAGATTCTGGTTATAAAATTAGTGGCACATCACCAGATGGCAGATTAGTAGAGTTAATAGAGTTAGAAAATCATCCATATTTTTTAGCTTGTCAATACCATCCTGAATTTTTATCAAGACCTGGAAAGCCTCATCCATTATTTAAAGGGCTTATCAGAGCTTCACAAGAAAGATCAGCGCAATCAAATTAATATTAATTATTTTTGTTGAATGGCATAATGACAAATTTCTTACCATTAGTTGAAAAATTTCATTCATTACAAGGTGAAGGGTTTCATACTGGCAAAAGTGCTTTTTTTTTAAGACTAGCTGGTTGTAATGTTGGATGTTCATGGTGCGATACTAAGCATTCGTGGGATAAAGAAAAATATCCTTTAATATCAATAGATAAAATCATAGATGAAATAAAAAGAGCTCGAGTAAAAGGTGCTTCTTTTTTAGTTATCACTGGTGGTGAGCCTTTACAACATAACTTGGATAATTTATGCAAAGCTATAAAAAAAGAGACTTCGAGAGAAAAACAAAACCCAATTAACATTCATATTGAGACAAGTGGTGTAAACAAAATATCAGGTGATTATGATTGGATTACTTTGTCTCCTAAAAGACACATCCCACCCCAAACTTATTTTTTGGAAAATTGTAATGAATTAAAAATAATCATCAACAATCAACAAGATATTGATTTTGCAATTGAAATGAAGCAAGAAATTTTAAATAAATATCAGAATTTATCACCAAAAATAGAACGTACTAAATTAGATAAAAAATATTATTTACAACCTGCATGGAAAAACAATAATGGGTTTTCCCTTACAATTGATTTTGTTAAAAATAATCCTGAATGGAATTTGAGTCTTCAAACACATAAGTACTTAAGGATTAAATAATTTTAATGAATTTAAAAAACAAATCTACAGTAATTTTGTTATCTGGCGGATTAGATTCTTCAACTGTTATAGGCTTAGCAAAATCATCCAAAGCTAAAATATTTGGCTTGTCATTTGACTACGGACAAAGACATAAAAAAGAATTGAATTCCGCATTAACAATAGCTAAACACTTTGAAATAGAAGAATTCAAAATAGTAAAACTTGATTTATCTTTGTGGGGCGGTTCATCTCTAACAGATTTAAAAAAAGATTTACCTATTGATGGCATTCAGTTAAATACAATTCCTAACACCTATGTCCCAGGAAGAAATACAATATTTATTTCTGTCGCTTTAAGTTATGCTGAAGCAATAAATGCTGATTTTATAGGCTTAGGTGTTAATGCATTAGATTATTCTGGATATCCTGATTGCCGGCCTGATTACATTAAAAAGTTTCAAGAATTAGCTAATCTTGCTAACAAACGTGGAAGGGAAGATAATCCAATTAAACTTTGGACACCTTTAATAGATTTAAATAAAGAAGATATTATTCAATTAGCTTTTGATAATAATGTACCTTTAGAAAAGACATGGAGTTGTTATTCAGGTAATTTAAGACCTTGTGGCAAATGTGATAGCTGCAGAATTAGAAAAACAGCCTACAAAAAATGGCAAATTAAAAAAAATGGAAATTAAGAAAAAAAAGTTATCTAAGTGGATTGACCCAGAATTGATAGCGAATCATTTTGCATTAAAGTTTGGCGATCATGGATTGTCTTGGTTAGATAGCGATGGGAAAAATAATGGACAATGTTCTATTTTAGGAATTAAGCCAAAAGAAATTATTTGCTCAAGAGATATAAATAATTTAGATATTGAGAATAACCCATTTTTTAAATTAAAAAAAATTAATAAAGGATTTTGGATTGGATGGTTAAGCTATGAAGCTGGTGCTTATATTGAGCCAAAAAATCCTTGGAAAGATAATGAAATTTCGACTTTATGGATCGCATCTTATGATCCAATTATCAAATTTAATTTAATTTCAAATGAAATTATTCTCGAAGGAACTAATTCCACCGAATTAATTGAATATGAAAATATCATTGTTAATATTGATGCTAAAAAAGAAAAAAGTTCTATAAGAAGTAATTTAAAATTTAATTTTTCAAAAATTGATTTAGAAGAAATCAGTAATCAATTTCAACAAAATATTTTAAAAGTTAAAGATTTAATATCAATAGGAGATATTTTTCAAGCAAATCTAACAACGCAATGTGAAGTTGAAGCTTTAGAATCTTATAGCTCTTTAAGTATATATTCAAAGATAAGAAGCAAATTACAGGCCCCGTTTGGAGGAATAATAATAAATAATTCAAACGGTATCAATGAAGCAGTATTATCAACTTCTCCAGAAAGGTTCTTAAAAATAGACAAAGAGGGATATATAGAATCTAGACCAATCAAAGGTACAAGATCGAGACATAAAGATATAAATCAGGATGCATTAAATGCCATAGATCTAATAACTAATGAAAAAGATAGAGCTGAAAATATTATGATTGTGGACCTCTTAAGAAATGATTTAAGTAAGGTCTGCGAAATAGGAACTATCGCAGTACCTGAGATATTAAAACTCGAAAGTTTTTTAAAGGTGCATCATCTTACATCTGTGATTAGAGGAAAATTAAAAAAAGACAAAAATTGGGTTGACTTACTTACTGCATGTTGGCCTGGAGGCTCTATAACTGGCGCTCCAAAATTAAGATCCTGTCAGAGACTAAATGAAATAGAAAAATACGGAAGAGGGCCTTACTGTGGATCCTTTCTCAAAATTGACTGGAATGGAGAATTTGATAGCAATATACTTATAAGATCATTTGTTGTTAATAACAAAAAAATCAATATCTCCGCTGGTTGCGGAATTGTTAGTGATTCTGACCCTCATGATGAAACAGAAGAACTAAAATGGAAACTTTTACCTTTAATTGATTCATTAAAATGACACTTCAAATAGGATGGCATAAAGATAAATGGCTAGATATTGATAATATTCAGATCTCAGCAAGCGATAGAGGTCTTAAGTTTGGCGATGGAATATTCGAAACTATTTTAATAAAAAATAATAATGCAATTTTGATAGACGAACATATTCAGAGACTTGAAAATAGTAGTAAAGTTTTAAGCATAGATTTCAATATTAATAAATCATATTTGAAAGAAATTATAAATTTAGGTATACAAAAATTATGTCTTAAAAAGGATCAATTAGGATCAATTAGGATTAATTACAGCAGAGGTTTGAACAAAGGTAGATCAATCAGAATTAATGGGCATCTTCAAGATAATTATATAAACAACTTATGGATTGAATTCTATCTTATAAAACCTAATTTTTCCCCAATAACTACTTTTATTAGTCAAACCGAAAAAAGAAATCAATATAGTTTAATTAATCAATGTAAAACTTTTTCATATAATCAATCAATCCAAGCATTAATAGAAGCTAATAAAAAATCATTTGATGATTGTTTAATGCTAAATACAAATAATGAACTATGTTGTGGCAGTACTTTTAATATATTACTTAAAAGAGACAATATATGGATAACACCAAGAAAAGAAAGTGGATGCCTTCAAGGAATTATGGTAAAAAAAGGTATCAAATTAAAAATGATAAAAGAAGAATTAATTTTACCTAAATTTTATGATAGTGATATTTTAGTTGCAATTAATAGTTTATCTTGTAGACAGATTAATAAAGTGAATGATATACAATTTATACCAATTTTTGATCCAATGTATTTATGGGAAATATTATATAATTAACATTACTTTTTATTTAGTAAATAAGCATTAGATAGGTTAGTGATATAGTTATTAACTTTAAAATCAATAATACTTCCAATAACTATAATTGAGGGAGAAGTGAAACCTTGTTTCCTAATTGTCTCTGAAAGATTCTTTAATTTTGAAATTAAACATTTTTGATTATTCAAAGTTGCCTCTTGAATAACAGCACATTTAGTATTCTTATCTAAACCACCTAACATTAATTCTGTAACAATAAATTCAATATTTCTTATTCCCATATAGATTACTAAACCATCAGAAGATTTAGCTAAAGATCTCCAATTTACACTCTTTTTATCCTTATTAATATCTTCATGGCCAGTAACGAAAGTTATAGAGCTACCTGCTTCTCGATGAGTTAATGGAATCCCAAAATATGTTGGAGCAGCTATTCCAGAAGTAATTCCAGGAACAATTTCAATTGAAATCTCATTTTTTTCTAAGAAAGAAACTTCTTCTCCACCTCTTGAAAAAATAAAAGGATCTCCACCTTTGAGCCTTACAACATTCTTTCCCTGTTTTGCTAATTTTAAAATAAGTAAATTTGTATCAGACTGAGGAACTGAACATTTACCCGCCCGTTTCCCTACATTAAATATCTCAGTATTTTTGTTAGTTTCTTTTATAATTTCTTCAGAAATTAAAGCATCATGTACTAAAGCATCACAACTTTTAATAAGTCTTAAAGCTTTTAAAGTTAGCAGCTCAGGGTCACCAGGACCTGCACCCACTAAATAAACTATACCTGGCACATTATTCTCCATTAACAAGTATGGTAGTAAAAGAAATTAGCTTTGAAAATAAATATCGTGAAAAAAAGTTTATTTAAACCAAGTAGAAAATTTACTTTATTCAGTGCTTTTGTCACCCTGTTAAATGATCGATTAAGCGAAAGTATCCTTTTACCTATATTACCTTCTTTTGTTTTACTTTTCGACGCAAAAGCTAGTACATATGGTTTACTCTCTTGTACTTACCAATTATCACAATTTACTGCCTCACCTTTTATTGGTCTGATGAGTGATAGATATGGAAGACGACCTGTAACTCTTTTTTGCATAACTGGATCAATAATCGGAATATCAATATTGTCATTTACAGTTTTATTTAATTGGTCAACTTCTATTGCCTCAATACCTCTTTTTTTATTATTTATAGCAAGACTTATTGACGGTCTTAGTGGTGGAACTGCAGCAACTGCAACTACTATACTTGCCGATATTTCTAGCCCCGAAAAAAGAGCAAAAACATTTGGACTTATTGGAGTAGCATTTGGATTAAGTTTTTTTCTAGGTAATATTTTTGTTGTAATTTTTGCTAAAAGTACAAATAATAATTTCATTATTCCTGTATTAATAGCCTCAATAATTCCAATTATTAACTTCATACTCGTATTCTTTTACTTACCAGAAACTAAGCCTCGAAAAGAATTAAATGAATCTCAAAAAGTTTTGAAAAACCCATTAAAACAATTATTTAAAGTATTTAAAGAAGATAAAATTAGAAAATTATCTTTAGCCTTTTTTATTTATTTCATAGCTTTTACTGGATTAACAAACATTTTAATATTTTTTCTTCAAGAATCTCTTAATTGGACAACTAAAGCATCAAGTGGAACCCTAGTAGTTGTGGGAATAATAGCCATCATCGTTCAAGGTGGACTAATTGGTCCTCTAGTTAAAAAATTTGGAGAAATGAAACTAACCCTTATTGGTTCAGGATTTATTCTATTAGCATGTTTCCTTTTAATAACTACTCCTAAAGAAAATGCGACTGTAAATATTTATTGTGCTGTCTCATTTTTAGCAATTGGAGCAGGTCTAATTACACCTACCTTAAGAGCATTAATATCAAAAAAATTAGATGGTGATAACCAAGGTTCAATACTTAGTAATTTACAAGGACTTCAAAGCCTTGGGGGGGTTTTAGGAATCGGAATGGCTGGAAAAGTATATGATGATTTTGGTCCAAAAGCACCATTTATTGCGGGTTCAATTATTTTACTTTTTATGATATACCTTATTGCTGAAGGAAAAAATAACAAAATTTCTTATAATTAATAAATCAAATCACCTTAATGAAATACGAAGCTAATAACTACATTAATAGAGAATTAAGTTGGATAGACTTTAATAAAAGAGTTCTCCTTACTGGAATGGAGAAAGACTATAAGATACTAGATAAAATTAAATTTTTTTCAATTTTTAGCAATAATCTGGATGAATTCTTTATGGTTAGAGTTGCCTCACTAAAAGCTCAAGTTGAAGCAGGAATTAGAAAAAAAAGTATCGATGGAAACACACCTAAAGAACAACTAAAAAAAATAAACAAAGAAGTAAAAGACCTCACAACCCTCCAAGAAAACTATTTTAATGATGAATTAAATGTTGAGCTCAGGAATGCAGGTATATTTATAAAAAAATATCAGGAACTTAATGAGAATCAAAAAAATTGGTGTAATAACTATTTCCTTTCTTCAATTTTTCCCTTATTAACACCATTAGTTGTTGATCCTGCTCACCCATTCCCTTTTATAAGTAATTTAAGTCTTAACTTAGCAGCCCTCATTAATGATGGTGAAGAATCTAAAAATCAGTTTGTAAGAATAAAAATTCCAACAAAAAATATTGGCAGATTTATACTCATACCCAATGAAATTATTGAAACTAACGATCAAAAAGAACACTTTTTTATTACCGTTGAAGACTTAATTGGAAACAATATCAATGCGTTATTTAATGGAATGAACTGTCTTAATTATTCTTTTTTTAGAGTAACAAGAGACGCAGATCTAGAATTAAAGGAACTTGAAGCTGACGACTTACTTCTAGCAGTTGAACAAAGCTTGCAAAAAAGAAGATTAGGGGGAGATGTAGTCAGATTAGAGGTAGAAAAAAATATTCCAAAAAATATTCTTAAATTACTTATTGATAGCATTGCAATACCAGAAGAGTATATTTACTTTTGCAAAAGCTTAGTAGGGCTTGATGATCTAAATTATCTCACAAAAATTAATAGAGAGGACTTAAAAGAAAATTTATTAATTGGTGACACTCATCCATTATTGAAATCGTTAGATTCCTCTAAAGATAAAAACTTTAACTCTATTTTCAGCATTCTACGAAAACAGAATATACTTCTTCATCATCCATACGACTTATTCAAAACTTCAGTAGAGGAATTTATAAATAAAGCTGCTGACGATCCCCTTGTATTGGCTATTAAAATTACTCTTTATAGAGTTTCAAAAGATTCTCCTATTATTGAGGCTTTGATGAGAGCAGCTGAAAATGGAAAAGAGGTAATGACTCTTGTTGAACTCAAAGCAAGATTTGATGAAGATAATAACATCCAATGGGCAAAACAGCTTGAGCAGGCTGGGATTCATGTCGTTTATGGAATACTAGGCTTTAAAACTCACACAAAGATTTCATTAGTAGTTAGGAGAGAAAAAGGAAGATTAAGAAATTATTTTCATATCGGAACAGGAAATTATAATTCAAGCACTTCTCGTTTTTATACAGATTTAGGACTGCTTTCAACCGATCCTGATATCTCCTCAGATTTAATTGAATTATTTAATTATTTATCAGGATTCTCGAAACAAAAAACCTATAAGAAATTATTAGTATCTCCAACGTCATTACGTAAGAAATTCATCTTTTTAATCAATAGAGAAATTGAGAATGCTAAAAAAGGGAAAAAAAGTGAAATTATTGCAAAAATGAATTCATTAGTTGACCCGGAAATTATTCAATTACTTTATTTAGCTTCTCAAACCGGGGTTAAAATTAAACTAATTGTCAGAGGAATTTGTTGTTTATATCCACAAAGAAAGAATTTAAGTGAAAATATTACCGTTATAAGCGTTATTGGACATTTTCTTGAACATTCTAGAATTTTTTGGTTTTATAATAACAATAATTCGGAAGTTTTTATTGGCAGTGCAGACTGGATGAGAAGAAATTTAGACAGAAGAATAGAAGCCGTTACACCAATAGAAGACTTAGAATTGAAATCACAATTATATGATCTTTTGCAAACTTATATTCACGATAACTATTATTCTTGGATAATGAATAAAGACGGCACTTATGAAAAAAAGAGGGAAAACTCAAACTCAAATCGCTCTCAATTTGATTTAATAAAGAAACTTTAGATTTAATAAATTTTACAACATTTTAAAAAATTTCTTAATATTTTTAAAAATTTTATATTTCTATAAAACCTAATCATATCAACAGATTTAGGTAAATATCTACAAAATTAATTTTTTTTGTCTTTAAAGTTTCAACGCAAAAGTAGTTTTTATCTCAATTTCAGTGCTAGCTTTTGAAAAAATCCATTTTAGGAGGCCAGGGTGATGGGGATCCCTCTGGAATCTGGGAAGAGTTCTTCAAAAAATAATATTGAAGAACCTAGATTACCAAACACTGCGGGGAAAACTCGCAAAACAAAATCTAGCTTAAGTGCTAAACAAAACCAAAAAAAATCTGCAAGACTTGCTTCAGATTCTATCGGTCATTACTTAAGCAGTATAGGCAGAGTACCTCTTCTTACTGCGGCAGAAGAAATAGAGCTAGCGCATCATGTTCAAAACATGAAAAAATTGCTAGAAACTCCTGAAATAGAAAGATCATCACGCAATCGTCATCTCATAAAAATTGGGAAAAGAGCTAGAGATAGGATGATGGCAGCAAATTTGAGACTTGTAGTATCTGTTGCCAAAAAGTACCAAAATCAAGGTTTAGAATTATTAGACCTGGTGCAAGAAGGCGCGATTGGCTTAGAAAGAGCAGTTGATAAATTTGATCCTGCAATGGGATATAAATTTTCGACTTATGCTTATTGGTGGATAAGACAAGGAATGACAAGAGCCATTGATAATAGTGCTAGAACAATTCGATTGCCAATACACATAAGTGAAAAATTATCCAAAATGAGACGAGTTTCAAGAGAGTTATCTCATAAATTTGGTAGGCAACCAACCAGATTAGAAATGGCAAAAGCAATGGGTATTGAGCAAAAAGATTTAGAGGACTTAATTTCGCAAAGTGCCCCTTGTGCCTCACTGGATGCTCATGCAAGAGGAGAAGAAGATAGAAGTACCCTAGGAGAACTTATACCTGATCCCAATGGTGAAGAGCCTATGGAGGGCATGGATAGAACTATCCAAAAAGAACATTTGGGAACTTGGCTTGCTCAATTAAATGAAAGAGAACAAAAAATTATGAAACTAAGGTTCGGCTTGGATGGAGAGGAACCTCTTACACTAGCCGAAATAGGTAGACAAATAAATGTATCTAGAGAAAGAGTCAGACAATTAGAAGCAAAAGCAATTTTAAAACTGAGAGTAATGACCACTCATCAAAAAGCAGCATAGTTAAGTTGTTAAAATTTGCTTTTATTTTAATTTATATATTTTTTATCTTTTTAGTATCAATAATTTATAAAGGTTTTAATCCAAATAATAAAGAAGTAATTCGAAAAATTATACATATTGGAATTGGCCCTTTGATTCCTTTCGCTAAAGTTTTAGATATTGATCAAACTTCTGCACTTTATTTCACGGGACTTATTTCATTCTTAACTTTCATAAATTACCAATCTAAATTATTCCCAACTATTGAAGATATAGATAGAAAAAGCTATGGAACATTATTTTATTGTCTTAGTTTATTTATTTTAATTTACCTTTATTGGGATAAAGATCCTTCTTCTCTCATCGCTGGGTTTTTAATAATGACATTTGGAGATGGTTTAGCAGGATTAGTAGGGAAAAACTTTAAATCAAAAAGCTGGACTTTCCTAAAACAAAAAAAATCCTTTTTAGGGACAATAACAATGTTTTTTACTAGTTTGATAGTGATTTTTGGTTTAAGTTTTTCCCAAAAATATAATTTTAATATAAATTTCTTTACTATTGCTTTTATTTCTACAGTTCTCGAACAGTTTAGTTTTTTTGGTATCGATAATTTTATTGTGCCAATTTCTGCAGCATTTTGCTTTAACTTTTTTATTACAGGTTTATAAATTACAAAATTGAATCATACAAAATTGCGAGCAAATTTTTTGTTGTATCCATATTGATACAAGCATCGGTAATGCTTTTTCCATATATAAGATCTTTTTTATTTGAAAGCTTTTGATTGCCTTCTTTAAGATGACTTTCAAGCATAACTCCTAAAATATTTTTTTCGCCATTTTTAATCTGATTTGCGACATTTTCTAGGACATCGGATTGCTTTCGATAGTCTTTATTAGAATTTCCATGACTACAATCAATCATTACTTTATTAGGAAGATTATTTGCTCTTAATTCAGCGGAAACACTTTTGACATGTTGGTTCTCAAAATTAACTCCTTTTGCCCCCCCCCTTAAAACTATGTGCCCATCTGGATTGCCAGTAGTATTAACAATAGAAGCATAACCATGATCATTGACACCTAAAAAATGATGGGATTTTGAAGCTGATTGCATCGCATTAATAGCTGTACTGAAAGAGCCATCTGTTCCATTTTTAAAACCTATAGGCATAGATAATCCTGATGCCATTTCTCTATGAGTTTGACTTTCGGTAGTCCTTGCACCAATTGCTGTCCAACTAATTAAATCAGCAATATATTGAGGAACAATTGGATCTAATAACTCTGTAGCAGAGGGTATCCCACGACTTGCTAAATAAGATAATAAATTTCTCGCTCTTCGTAAACCTGTATTAATATCATATGAACCATCTAAATGAGGGTCATTTATTAATCCTTTCCAACCAATTGTAGTTCTCGGTTTTTCAAAATATACTCGCATTACAATTTCTAATTTATCTGTATAGATTTTTCTAAATTCCTCAATATATTTTGAATAATCTTTAGCAGCCTCAATATCATGAATTGAGCATGGTCCAACTATGACTAGGATCCTAGGATCATTATTATGCAAAATATTTTGTATTAATCTTCTGCTATTAGATACAGTTTCTGCAGAGGTATAATCTAAAGGTATATCATTATGAAGTTTGCTTGGAGGTATTAATGGACGTGTTTCAACAACATGCAAATCAGAAGTTTTTTCTAAAGATTGATTATTGGATGAAGTCGGCATTGATTAATTAAGAAGTTTGAATATTTAAAAAAGCATTTATGAATACTCTCCTTATCAATATTAAAAATAACAATAGATTAGGCATTAAACCTCACAAATGAAGAAATTGGAAACATTGCTCAAAGATTATGCAGATCATGCAGCTGAGAGAGCTTCTAAAGGCATACCTCCGTTGCCACTAAATGCAGAGCAGACTAATTGTATTACTAATCTCTTAGAGAAAAAAACTAATTACGAAAGTGAGTATTTACTAGATTTGCTCATAAACAGAGTACCACCAGGAGTAGACGAAGCAGCATATGTAAAAGCAAGTTGGCTTACTGCAATCGCTCAAGGCGAAAAATATTGCAGATACATTAACCCTGAAAGAGCAATTGAGATACTAGGGACAATGATAGGTGGATACAATGTTAATTCTCTGTTTGAAATACTTAAAGGGAAAAATAGTTTACTAGCTAAAAAAGCAGCAGAGGTGTTAAAAAATATCATTCTTGTTTACGATTCGGCGAATGATATTTATGAATTATCTCAAAATAATATTTATGCAAAAGAAGTAGTAAATAGTTGGGCAAATGCAGAATGGTTCAAAAGTAAAAAAGTTCTACAGAAAGAAATTACTTGTCTAGTATTCAAAATTGATGGTGAAACAAATACAGATGACTTATCTCCTGCCGTTCACGCGACAACTCGTCCTGATATACCATTGCACGCTTTGGCTATGCTCGAATTTAAAAAGCAAGATGGATTAGAAATTCTTGATAATCTTAAAAAACAAGAAATGAAAATTGCTTATGTTGGGGATGTAGTAGGCACAGGTAGTTCAAGAAAATCAGCTATAAATTCACTGATATGGCATATTGGCGAAGATATACCTTTTGTACCAAATAAAAGAACTGGAGGAATAATAATCGGTAGCAAAATAGCTCCTATTTTCTTTAATACCGCACAAGATTCAGGAGCACTTCCGATAGAGGCTGATGTATCTCAAATGAAAACAGGAGATTTAATAAAGATATTTCCTTATGAAGGCGTTATTAAAAAAATTGAAAAAAATACCAATTCTGAAATAGTAATAAGTCAATTCGACTTGTGTCCATCAACTATTACCGATGAAATTCAAGCTGGAGGGAGAATAAATCTCATGATTGGAAGGTCACTCACAGACAAGATTAGAAACAAATTAGATTATCAACCTAGTGAAATATTTATCCGGCCAAAAAATTCAAAAGAATTTAATTCTGGTTTTACTCAAGCACAAAAAATAGTAGGTAAAGCATGCGGTTTAAAGGGGGTTCGACCTGGAATGACCTGTGAACCAATTATGACGACAGTTGGGAGTCAAGATACTACTGGACCAATGACGAGGGATGAACTTAAAGAATTAGCTTGTTTAGGATTCACTGCAGATTTAGTTATGCAAAGTTTCTGTCACACAGCTGCATATCCTAAACCAGTAGATTTGCTTACACACAAAGAATTACCTGACTTTATATCTCAAAGAGGTGGAGTAGCTCTAAAACCCGGGGATGGTATAATACACAGCTGGCTTAACAGAATGCTCCTTCCTGATACTGTTGGTACAGGTGGAGATAGTCATACGAGATTCCCTCTTGGAATTTCATTTCCAGGAGGCTCGGGCATTGTTGCCTTTGCTGCTGCAATAGGATCAATGCCACTAAATATGCCAGAATCAGTTCTCGTAAAATTTAAGGGCGATTTATTACCAGGCATAACATTAAGAGATTTAGTTAATGCAATTCCACTTTTTGCGATTAAAAAGGGACTTTTGACTGTTGAGAAAGCAAATAAAAAAAATATATTTAACGGAAAAATTATGGAAATTGAAGGATTGCCTAACTTAAAACTTGAACAAGCTTTTGAACTAACTGATGCTACTGCTGAACGCTCATGCGCTGGAAGCACAATACTTTTATCACAAGAAACTGTTCAAGAATATATAAGAAGCAATATTTGCCTTTTAGAAAAAATGATTGAAAGCAATTATGAAGATTCAAAGTCAATATCAAGAAGAATTAATGATATGAAAAATTGGTTAAAGAGACCTAAATTAATTCAGCCAGATCTGAATGCCAGTTACGAAGAGATAGTTGAAATTGACTTAGCAAAAGTTACTCAACCAATTGTAGCCTGCCCAAATGATCCAGACAATGTGAAGGAAATTGTTGATGTTGCAAATACAAATATTGATGAAGTTTTTATAGGATCTTGTATGACAAACATTGGTCACTACAGGGCTGCCGCAAAAGTTCTTGAAGGTGTGAAAAATTTAAAGGCAAAACTATGGATTTGCCCACCCACAAAAATGGATGAGGAAACTCTTAAAAATGAAGGATATTATGAAATATTTGAAAATTGTGGTGCGAGATTAGAATTGCCTGGCTGTTCTTTATGCATGGGAAATCAAGCCAGAGTAGATGAAGGATCAGTAGTATTTTCTACTAGTACAAGAAATTTTGATAATAGGCTTGGGAAAAATGCTCAAGTATTTTTAGGGAGTGCTGAATTAGCAGCAGTTTGTGCACTTCTTGGAAAAATTCCTGAAATAGAAGAATATCAGGATATTACTAAAAATAAAATTAATCCATATTCTGATGAACTTTATCGCTATCTTCAATTTGATGAAATACACGATTTCAGCTTGTCAAAGTAATCATGGACTATGCAAAACCTCATAAAAGAAAATATTAAAAAAACAGGAAATAACTCTTCTCGAAGCATTAAAAAATTACTTAAACAAAGATCTTTTGTTGTTGTCATATCAATTCTGTTAACAGGTTTAGGAGCATCAATTACTAGTATTTCTTTTAAAACTGGAATTTATTTTATAAATAATTGGAGATTAGAACTTTTAAATCATTTTCCATCTATTGCAGTCTTACCACTATTTGGTGCAGTTGGTGGAGCTATTGCAGGATTTTTGATTAAAAATTTTGCTCCTGCAGCAAAAGGTTCAGGTGTAAGTCAAATCATGGGATTTTTAAGACATAAAAAAGTACCCATGAATCTTAAGGTTGGATTAGTCAAATTAATATCTGGAATCATTGCAATCGGAAGCGGGTTCCCTTTGGGTCCTGAAGGTCCATCAGTTCAAATGGGGGGGTCAGTTGCTTGGCAAATGGCAAGATGGCTAAAAGCTCCTCTAGCATTTAGAAGAGTAATAGTTGCTGCTGGAGGTGGAGCTGGAATAGCAGCAGTTTTTAGCGCTCCTTTGGGTGGCTTCATTTACGCAATTGAAGAATTATTAAATTCTGCAAGGCCAGTGATCTTATTATTAGTTGTAATTACAACTTTCATAGCAGATTCATCTGCAGATATTATTCAAGCCTTGGGTTTAGATCCAAAAGCCGGAGGTTTTGATTTCAATCTAGGTTTTTTAATCCAAAAAGAATATGATCCATCTGTCTTCTTCTTGCCTATTGATTTTATTTACCTTGTGTTACTTGGAATAATTATTGGATTATTCGCAGAACTTTATAGTAAGTATGTTCTTATTATGCAAAAGCTTGGAAAAAAATGGTATAAAAATAAATTTGTTTTAAAAATGAGTATTTGCGGATTTTTACTTGGAAGCATTTATTCTTTTTTACCTAGCTCTTTCCATAATTTAGATGAATTGCAAAAAATAATAGTCGAAAAGAATACGAATATTGAAATAGCCTTTTTAGCTGTATTTATACTTTTTATAACAACAGGATTAGCTGCTGCATCTGGAGCCCCTGGAGGATTATTCTATCCGATGCTCACTTTAGGAGGAGCTATTGGATTAATCATAGGAACCTGGGTAGAAATTGCTACAGGTCATGCCCCAAGTACATATATATTTGCGGGAATGGGGGCATTTGTAGCTGGATGTTCAAGAACACCAATAACTGCAATGTTCTTAGCTTTTGCTTTAACAAAAAATTTATTAATTATGAAGCCCGTTCTCATTAGCTGTATTGCAAGTTTCCTGATAGCAAGAACATTTAATGAAGAATCAATTTATGAAAGACAAATTCAGATTGAATTAGAGGATTAAAAATTATTATCAATCAAAAACAGCAGTTTTGCTCTTATAAACAAATACTTGGTGATTTAGATGTAATCTAACAGCCCTTGCCAAAGCGACTCTCTCAATGTCCCTTCCTTTTCGAATCAAATCATCAACTTCATCTCTATGACTTACATTGACAGTACATTGTTCAATAATTGGACCCTCATCAAGATCTTTAGTTACATAATGTGCTGTAGCACCTATTAATTTTACACCCCTTTTCCATGCACGATGATATGGTTGAGCCCCCTTAAAAGCAGGTAAGAAAGAATGATGAATATTTATTATTGAAGAAAACTTTTGCAAAAAAGAGTCACTCAAAATTTGCATATATTTAGCTAATACAACAAAATCGATATCAAATTGCTCGATTAATTTTAAAATCTGGTCTTCAACATCAGATTTTGAAGAATTAACAGTATCAAAATAAACAAATTGTGAATTAAAGTCATTGGCAATACTTTCAAGATCAGGATGATTAGAAATTATTAATGGGACATTCATTTTGAGTTCGCCATTTCTTACCCGCCAAAGTAAATCAATTAAACAATGATTTTGTTTACTTACAAAAATAGCAACATTCGGAATCTCATCCGAATAATTAATATTAAATTTTCCATTTATATCAACTGCAATTTTTTTAAACTTATCATAAATATCTTTTCTATTAATTGTTGTATGGATACTATGCCACTCAATCCTACTAAGAAATAGACCCGCATCTTGATCTGTATGATGATCTGAATGCTTTATGTTGCCACCATAATTTGATATCCAAGTTGTAAGCTTACTTACTAAGCCTGGACGATCAGGACAAACAATTTTGAATATAATTGAGGGATGTTCCAAAGAAATTTAATTGTTTAATCAAATAAGTAAGTACACCTAATATATCAATGAAAGGATTAAAAGAAAATTTTCAAAAACCGCATATACTGATTGTAGGTGCGGGCATAATAGGAAAGTTTAACGCAGTAGAACTTTCTGAATTAGGGTATCAAATAACAATTGCAGATCCAACTTTAGACAAAAATAGTAGTAGTGCTGCATTAGGTCTTCTAATGGGAAATATATATCAAAAGAGGAATGGTAGAAGTTGGATACTTAGAAAACAAAGCCTTGAATTATGGCCAAAATGGATCAAATTATTACAAGAGTTTAATCCTGAATTACACATAGAAAAACGATTAATACAGTTGACGACAAATGATGCAAAATTTGAAAAGCTAAAGAAATTTGTTAATGACAATACAAACCAAGGACTTGAAATTTTAGAGAAAGACTCAATCATTATTAAAAATATCAATAATATTTTCAAGACAAAAAATATTAAAGGAATTATTTCCCACAAAGATGGGAGAATAGATCCTCAATCATTATTAGATACTTTAAATGTTTACCTAAAAAACAAAAAAATTAATTTTTTAAAAGAAGAAATAATAAGAATTAAAAGATTTAACAAAAAATGGATTGCTGCTTCGAAAAGTAATAACAAAATCAAAACTGACGCAATTATCTTATGTAATTCTCTCAATGCAATAAATTTAATAATAGACAAGCCTAATAAAATCAAATTAAAGCCAGTCTTGGGTCAAGCTTTAGAAGTTTGTACAAAATTACATGAAGTTAATTTATTATCCCTGCCAAAACATTTCAACATTGATGGCAAAAACATAATTCCTTTAACAAAAAATAAAATTATCATAGGTTCTACTGATGAATATCATGAAAAACCAGAAGAAGATATCTTCGAAAAACTTACTGATTTCATTGAGAGCAAACCTAGCTGGCTATCAAGAGAAAGAGTAACGAGAAAGTGGTTTGGAATTAGATCAAGACCAGAAGGGGAACCATCCCCTATTCAAAAAAATCTGGAAAATGGATTAATTATATGTACTGGTTTCTATAAAAATGGATTTTTACTTGCTCCTTCATGTTCTCGTTGGGTGGCAAATGAACTAAACAAATATTTTATTTAATCTTTTGTCTCTGTAAAGTCTGCATCAATTACATCATCATCAGCACCTTTATCATTTGAATCTGGAGTCCCTGGTGCTGGAGGTTGATTACCTGGCTGTTGATATACGGAGGAACCAATTGCATAAAGTTCTTGCTGTAGTTCTTCTAATAATTTTTTCATAGCTTCATAATCTTCTTTTGAAGTTGCTTCTTTTAATGCTTTACTTTTTTCTTCAACTTTATCTTTAGCAGAAGCATCAACTTTGTCCCCCAGTTCTCCTAATTGTTTTTCTGTTTGATAAACAAGCGTTTCAGCTTGATTCTTTAGATCGATTTTCTCTCTTTTTTCTTTATCGACAGATGCATTAGATTCAGCATCTTTCACCATTTTTTCAACTTCATTATCTGAAAGAGTTGAGGCACCTGTAATAGAGATAGATTGTTCCTTGCCGCTTCCTTTATCTTTAGCAGTGACACTTAAGATACCATTTGCATCAATATCAAAGGTTACTTCAATTTGAGGAACTCCTCTTGGAGCAGATGGAATTCCATCTAATCTAAAGGTTCCTAAACTTTTGTTATCTGAAGCCATTTCTCTTTCACCCTGCAAGACATGAATCTCAACATTAGTTTGTCCGTCAACAGCAGTTGAATAAGTTTCAGCTTTTTTTGTTGGGACAGTTGTATTTCGAGTAATCATTTTTGTCATTACTCCCCCTAAAGTCTCAACACCGAGAGATAAAGGGGTAACATCTAGCAACAAAATATCTTTAACTTCGCCGGCTAAAACACCTCCTTGAATAGCTGCACCTACCGCTACAACCTCATCTGGATTAACAGTTTGATTAGGATCTTTTCCTGTAACTCGTTTAACTAACTCTTGAACAGCCGGCATTCTAGTTGAACCACCAACCATAACTATTTCATCAATTTCTCCTGTAGAGAGCTTTGCATCCTTAAGAGCTTGCTCTACTGGAACTCTACATCTATCTATTAATTTAGAAGCAAGTTCTTCGAAATTTGCTCTAGTTAAATTTAAGTCAAGATGCTTTGGACCTTCTGGGGTAGCAGTTATAAAAGGTAAATTTATTTCACTTTGAGTAGCGTTGGAAAGTTCAATTTTTGCCTTTTCAGCAGCTTCAGTAAGGCGTTGTAAAGCTTGTTTATCTTGTCTTAGGTCAATACCTTCATTAGTTTTAAAAATGCTTGCAAGATGATCAACAATACATCTATCGAAATCGTCTCCACCTAAATGAGTATCACCAGAAGTTGATAAGACTTCAAATACACCATCTCCAACTTCTAGAACTGAAACGTCAAAAGTTCCACCACCCAAATCAAAAACAAGTATTCTTTCATTGTTTTTTTTATCTAATCCATATGCTAATGCAGCAGCTGTAGGTTCATTAATTATTCTTAAAACTTCAAGTCCAGCTATTTTTCCTGCATCTTTTGTAGCTTGTCTTTGGGAATCATTAAAATAAGCTGGAACTGTTATAACTGCTTGAGTAATATTTTCTCCCAAATATTTTCCTGCATCTTCAGAGAGTTTTCTTAAGACCTGTGCACTTACTTCCTCTGGAGAAAATTGCTTGTCTAAAACTGGACATTTCAATTTTACATTTGAACCAGCCTTTTCAATTCCGTAACTAACTTCTTTTGATTCGTCGTTAACTTCATCAACTCTTCTACCAACAAAACGCTTGGCAGAGTAAAAAGTATTTTCAGGATTCATAACAGCTTGTCGTTTTGCAATCTGGCCGACAAGTTGATCTTGATTTTTTGTATATGCAACAACAGATGGAGTTGTTCTGAAACCCTCTGCATTTGCTATTACAGTAGGTTTACCACCTTCCATTACAGCAACACAACTATTAGTTGTTCCTAAATCAATTCCAACAACCTTCCCCATGGATCAATACTCGTTTTAATATTCTCCATAATCGTTCATTGACGTCATTATTGTTACTCTGAAACGAGGTGTGGTTCCCGAACAGATTAAAATTTATTATTCAAAATCTCTCAAAAAAATGATTACAAGTAAAACATCATTTCTTGCTTTGATTGGAAACCCAGTAAGTCACTCTTTGTCCCCAATAATGCAAAATGCAGCTATTAAATATTTAGGCCTGGATTTAATTTATATAGCAATTCCTTGTAAAAACGAAGACCTAGAAATAGTAGTTGATTCTCTAAAAAAAATGAATTGTAAAGGGTTAAATATCACAATTCCTTTTAAACAAAGAGTATTTCATTGTTGTAATGAAATATCTCCAGTTGCAAAAAAAGTAAAGGCTATAAATACTCTTAAATTAAAAGACAACAAAGATTGGATTGGTACAAATACGGATATTGATGGATTTATCTATCCTCTAAAAAACCTTAATTTAATGAAAAAATCTTCTATTGTTTTAGGCTCTGGAGGTGCAGCAAGATCAGTAATTCAAGGTCTTATAAATTTAAAATTATCAAAAATCACAATTATTTCACGTAATAAAAATTCATTAAATGCTTTAATAACAAACTTTGAAAATGATATCAAAATAGAAGGTTTACTAAATACCGATATCAAAATTGATAGTTTAATTCAAGAAACTGATTTAATAGTCAATACAACTCCTGTAGGAATGAATAAAACAATAAATGATGATGATCTTCCATTTGGTCAAAGTTTTTGGGACACCATTAACTCAAATACAATTGTTTATGATTTAATTTATAGTCCATCTCCTACCCCCTTTTTAAAATTTTGCGATAAAAAAGGATGCATGACTATTGATGGGATACAAATGCTAATTGCTCAAGGAGCTAAATCTTTATCATTCTGGACAAATGGATTAGAAATACCTTTTGAAGTTATGAATGATGCAATAAAAAAATATCTTTAGGAAAATAATTAAATTTATTTACAAGAATTTTGACCTTGATAATGTATCGTAAGTAATGCACAGACGCTCAATAAAAAATATTGAGCCAAAGACCTTGTCTGAAAATTATGACTGATCAAATCTATTATGAAACAATGTATATCCTTCGCCCAGACATCGCGGAGGATGAGGTAACTAATCATATTAATAAATACAATAAACTTCTAGAAGAAATAGGAGGCAAAATACTAGATAGTCAGATGAGAGGCAAAAGAAGATTAGCTTATCAAATAGCAAAACACAGAGAAGGAATATATGTTCAGTTAAGTCATCAAGGTGATGGTCAACATATTTTCAAAATTGAAAAAGCAATGCGTTTAAGTGAGGATGTTATTAGATATTTGACAGTAAAACAAGAAGGGCCTCTGCCGACTCCAAGATCATCGAATAAAGGTTCCAATCAATCAGAAGACAAAGAAAATGCGAATATTGATTCAAATAATAAATCAGAGGCTAAAGCTGAAGAATCAAATAATAAAAAGAAAGAAAATTTAGAATCTCAAACACCTGAAATTAAAGAGCCTGTAGAATCTTGAATCTCAATTAATCTTTTTTTGAATATAATTCTGCCCAAATTTTATTAGACATCCCCCACATATAAATAAATCCTTCGGCCTGTTCATGATTAAAAATATCATCTTTACTGTATGTTGCTAAATCTTCCCTATAAAGAGAATTGTTTTCAGAAGATCTACCAATTACAATTGCATTTCCTTTGTGTAATCTTATCTTCACCCTTCCATTAACGGAAGTTTGAGTTGAATCAATAAAACCATCTAATGCTTTCTTTAGTGGACCAAACCAAAAACCCTGGTAAACTAATTGACCCCATTTTTTTTCAACTAAATTTTTAAAATCTAAAACATCTGGATTTAACGTTATGCTTTCCAACTCTTTATGCGCTTTTATCAAAAGTAAAAGACCAGGTGTCTCATAGATTTCTCTACTCTTAATCCCAACTACTCTATCTTCAATCATATCTATTCTTCCAAAACCGTGCTCTCCTGCTAAAAAATTAGCCTTTTGAATAATCTCCACAGGACTTAAAGATTCATTCCCTATCCCAATAGGAAATCCATTTTTAAAAACAATTTCTATCTCTTTTGGAGAATTTGGTGCGTCATTAATCGAAGAAGTCATAGCAAAAACATCTTCATTAGGTTCTTGCATAGGATCTTCCAATAAACCAGCTTCAATACTACGACCTAGAAGATTTACATCAATGGAATAGGGTGACTTCTTAGAAACAGGAGCTGGAATACCAAATTTTTCTCCATATAAAATAGCTTCTTCCCTACTCATCTTCCATTCTCTAGCAGGTGTAATTATCTTTAAATCAGGTCCTAAGGCATGAATAGCCAAGTCAAATCTTACTTGATCATTTCCTTTACCTGTACAACCATGCGCCACTGCATCAGCATTTAATTCTCTTGCCAAAGTTACAAGGTTTTCTGCTATCAACGGTCTAGCTAAAGCAGTTGATAGAGGATACTTTTCTCCATAAAGTGCATTTGCTCTAATAGCAGGAAAAGCGTACTTTTCTACAAAATTATCTACTAAATCACCAATCACAGATTGCGTCGCACCTGAATTTAAAGCTTTTTGTCTAATACTCTCTAAATCATCTCCTTGACCAAGATCAGCTACAAAAGTTATCACTTCTGAAATTCCATATTCATTTTTTAAATAGGGAATACAAACACTTGTATCAACTCCTCCTGAATATGCAAGAACAACTTTTTTTACCTGTTGCATTAAAAATTACCTCCAATGAAAGTCTGAGATCTTAATTTCCTCGAACTTTCAAAATTTTATTAAAAACTAATATTATTGTAACTACAAGTGCTGGACCAAAAACCAGTAAAAGAACAAGATAGTTATTAATTAATAAACTCTCTTGCTTTAACAAGCCATAGAATCTAAAAAAAATAGCCAACACAATTGAAATTGGCCAAATTAAAAAATATTTTAAATTTTCTTTATCAAACAAAATTTTTTATATGCATGTTTATGTATTATGTTATAAGAAGGTAAAATTTTTTAATGGAATCGAATAAACTCCAACTTAGATTAAATGAAATTGCTGAAGTAAATCCAGCATTAACTTGTTATCACAGAGAAGAACCTGCGCCTGTATTACCTTTAAGAGAAGAACCTGATTTATTATCTTGGCTTGAAGAAACTGGAAGACTTGTGACTGAAAAAGATGGTGACTCTCAAGAAATAAGTACAATTGAAGAAGAAGAACTTTCAGCTTTAATGGGAGAAAAAGAAGATTATAAAACCGAAGAAGATTCTTCAGAAGATGATTGGGAAGACTAAAACACTAAATTTTACTTCTTTACTCTCTTTAATTTTATTTTCATTAATAGTAAATTCATTTATTTTTAGTAATTTACTTATAGTTAGTATTTTTCTGCTATTTTATTTTATTTCTTTATTTCTTACAAAATACGGTTTAAAAGTAATTTCAAAATTAAATCTATTACAGAAAATTAGGGCTGAAGGTCCTTCACTTCATTTAAAAAAAAATAACACTCCTACCATGGGTGGGGTATTTATCATACTCCCTTTTTTATTACTACTTTTAGTAGTAAATAGTAGCTTTAATTCAATTGGACTATTATTATTATTTTTTTGTACTTTAAGTTTTTTTTTAATAGGAATTTTAGACGATTATTTAAGCATTGCGAACAAAAAAAATACAGGTTTAGAAGGTAATGAAAAATTTTCTTTACAAGCCATTATTTCCATATTATTCATCGTTTTAGCATTTCAAAGTAATCATATTAATCCTTTAATAGCTTTATCTAATAATTGGAATATAGATACAAATCTAATAATAATTCCAATATGTTTTATTACCCTAGTAGGTTTAAGTAATGCAGTAAATCTAACTGATGGCCTAGACGGATTAGCATCTGGGTGTAGCTCAATAGTCTTTTATGGACTAGGTACAGAAATATTTATTAAAGATCAAAACGAATTAATTATTTTCGGTCTTATTTCTTATGCAATGTCAGGTTTATGTATAGGATTTCTAAAATTTAATAAATATCCTGCAAAGATATTTATGGGTGATACAGGATCATTAACAATTGGGGCATCATTAGGATTTATTGCAATATTAACTAACAGTTTTGTTACTTTATTTATTATCTCAGGAGTATTTATTATTGAAGCTTTGTCAGTAATTATTCAAGTTGGTTTTTTTAAAATAACAAAAAAAATATTTAAAAATGGGAAAAGAGTTTTTTTAATGGCGCCAATTCATCATCATTTTGAACTAAAAGGTATGAAAGAAGAAAAAATAGTTGAAAATTTCTGGAAAGTAAACATATTACTTGTTGTTTTAGGTATAGTCTTAAAAATAAAGCTTTAAGGTACTATTTAAAATGAGTTTCTTTACTTGGAAAGATGATGGTTTAACAAGTGACTGTGCCAGTCTTGATGCAATGGCTTCCCGATTTGAAGAAACTGCAAATTTAATAAAAAAATTATCTCAAAAAGGATTTAAATTAAAAAAGACTCATAAAAATCAATTAATCATTCATAATGATCCCAAAATTTTTGATCAATGGGGTTTTATAAGTGAAGAACTACCTTTTAAACAACTTTCTTTGATTCCAGATGATGAGTCTATTATTGATTTTTGATGATAGCTTGCCAGTATTGATAAATAATTTCTGACGTGAGTATTCCAACTAAAATGCCTATGAACCCCTTCAATTCCATTTTTACTCCAAAATTTCCATTGAGAACTATTTGAAATACCTTTTTCAAGAGCAATTTTCAACTTATTAATATCAGTCACATCTACTAATAAGCCATTTTCACATTTTGAGTGAATCTCTTTTGGGCCTCCATCATCGGTAGCAATAATTGGCAACCCACATGAAGCAGCCTCAAGTAATGTTAAACCAAAAGGCTCAGTCAATGCAGGATTTACAAAAATCCCTCCCCTGCTTGCAGCCCATCTATACAATGAAGGAATATTTGTTGGAGAATGTTTCTTAGGATAAGCTACTTTTCCATATAAATTATATTTATCTATCATTTCAAAAATCTTTTGGAAAACATCTCTTTGTTGAGAATCAAGTTTTGAAGTATTATCTCTACAACCCAAAACTAAAACCAAGTTAGCTTTTCTTTTTAATTTTTCTGATCTGCCATATGCTTCAACTAAAGACGGAATATTTTTTCTTCTTACTGCTCTAGATATAGCCAAAAGTGGAGGCTTACTTAAATCTTTCAAAAAAGGAAGCATCATATTATCAATTTCAGAAGTCTCAGTTGTTGAATGAATATGATGAAATTTATTATGATCGACTCCGGGAGCAATAACTTTAGATTTTTCTAATGAAAAAGAGTTATATTGAGAATATTGAAATACAGATTCTTGTTTAGTGCTTGTCACAACAACATCCGCATATTTAAGAGCTTCTTCTTCTGCATTAATTCTTTTACTAACACAATACAACTTTTCAATTTGATTGATTCTTAAACCAGCCTCAAGTAGTTTTCTTTTTTTTTCTCTTCCTAAAGAATGACCTGTAAAAATCAATGGCACTTTAAGGGCCTTGCTTAATCGAACACCTACATATCCAGCATCTGCATAATGCGCATGTATGAAATTTGGCTTATTTTCATGTATTTGATAATACTTAATAAGATCATGGGTTAATTCATCTAAATGCGGCCAAAGTAATTCTTTTCTTAAATATTTACTGGGACCAAATTGAAATCTTATTATTTGTGCCCCCGGTTCAATAAATTCTCTCTCTTTTGAATAAGAATTATCTACCTTACTATCACTGATAAGACGAGTAACTAAATCAACTTGGTTAACATCAGAAATATTTGCTAAACTTTTCACTAATTCCAATACATATTGCGTTTGCCCACCAGTATCTGAATCTCTACCTAATTCAAGATTATTTGAGCGTATTAAACCATGCAGATGTAAGTGTAAGAATTTCAAATTCATTTTCTACGTCCCTGATACAATCTCCTATTAGAAATAAGGTGTATTTCACTTAGAAATATTAAGAAAGCATTATGATTTAGTATTTAATAAAAAGTATAAATACTTAAAATTCAGGCTATGACTAAAAAATAGCGACTTTATCAAAAAACAATTTAAAAGTAATTAAATAATCATTACGAAGAAATATAACTAGTTAAAAAGCTAATTTAGAGCCTTTTTTAGATATTTAGCTGTATAACTTGTTGAGTCTTTCGCAACGTCTTCAGGTGTACCCTCTACGATAATCTCTCCACCTTTATCACCTCCATCAGGTCCAAGATCTATTATCCAATCTGAACATCTAATGACATCTAAATTATGCTCAATAACAATTACTGAATTACCTTTATCTACTAAGCGTTGAATAACGTCCATTAATTTATGAACATCATAAAAACTTAACCCTGTTGTTGGCTCGTCAATTAAATATAAAGTTTTTCCAGTAGCTCTTTTTGATAATTCGGTTGCTAATTTTACTCTTTGTGCTTCTCCTCCAGATAATGTTGGTGCCGGCTGTCCTAATTTGACGTAACCAAGCCCTACATCAACTAATGTAGATAATCTATCAGCTGCTTGAGGAATAGCAGAAAAAGTTTCAGCAGCCTGCTCAACAGTCATTTCTAAGACATCTGAAATATTAAAACCTTTGTATTTAACTTGAAGCGTTTCTCTATTAAAACGAGCACCCTTACATACATCACATTGAACATAAACATCAGGTAAAAAATTCATTTCAATAACATTAACTCCTTGCCCTCTACACGCTTCGCATCTTCCACCTTTTACATTAAAACTAAATTGTCCAGCTTGATATCCTCTGGCTTTAGCTTCAACAGTGGCAGTAAATAACTGTCTAATCGGGTCAAAAGCACCTGTATAAGTAGCAGGGTTAGATCTTGGTGTTCTTCCAATAGGAGATTGATCAATAACAATTACTTTGTCTATAGCTTTTATACCTTTCAACTCTTTAACCCCCTTTGGGAAAGGAACTTTTAAACCAAGAGAATGGCACAATGCAGGATGTAATAATTCATTAACTAATGTACTTTTTCCACTACCGCTTACTCCAGTTACAGAAACTAATCTCCCTAGAGGAAATTCAACAGATATATTTTTTAAATTATTTTTAACACAGTTATTTAAAATTAAACTTTTTTTTACTGAAGCCCTTCTCTCTTTAGGAGTAGGAATAGACTTTCTTCCACTAAGATAAGCTCCAGTCAATGACTTTTCTGAGTTTAAGACGTCATCAAATGAACCTTTTGCTATAATCTCTCCACCATAAACTCCTGCACCTGGACCTATATCTACTAGGTAATCAGCAGATTTCATAGTATCTTCATCATGTTCAACAACAACCAAAGTATTCCCTAGGTCTCTGAGATCTTTTAATGTTTCAAGCAATCTATCATTATCTCTTTGGTGTAAACCTATACTTGGTTCATCCAATACATATAGAACACCCGTTAAACCAGCTCCTATCTGGGTTGCTAATCTGATACGCTGAGCTTCTCCTCCTGAAAGAGTCATCGCTGGTCTATCTAAAGTTAAATAATCTAAACCCACATTGATAAGAAACTTTAAACGTAATCGAATTTCTTTTAAAACCAATTCGCCTATTTGTTTTTGTTTCTCAGATAAAGCAATATTTTCGTTTTTATTTTTATTTAATCCCATTAACTTCTCGATATGAAATAAAGTTTCCGAAACACTAATAGAAGTTAAATCAGTAATATTGTAAGGACCAAGTTTTACAGCAAGTGCCTCTGGT
>QCTP01000006.1 GCA_003211115.1 Prochlorococcus sp. AG-673-M19 | reverse complement strand
ATATTTATTTTGATTTAAAAAATTCTGGAGTGAAGGTTGCGCCTATTCATGAACATCGTGATGGGACAGCTTCTTTTTATATGCAGGACACAGAAGGTAACTGGCTTGAAATGCTTTATGTTCCTGAAGGTGGGATTAAATCAAATATTTGATTATTTCTTTATAAATGGAAGAGAAAAGTCATTATAAAAATTTATTTGAACATAGATCACTTTCACAAGAATCTATAAGTCTTTTAGAGTGGGATACTTTGAAAACTCAACTTTCTTGTTTTGCCTCTACAAAAATGGGGAAAAATGCAATTTTAGCTTTTGAAATCCCCATTGAATATGAAATTTCTAAGAGACTATTGCAAGAAACTATCGAAATAAATAATTTAGAAAAAAACTTAGAAAATTCGATTAGTTTTTCGGGTATATTTGATATTAGTAAAAATATTGAGATTTGTTCCAAAGGAGGCGTAATTACTTCTTATGATTTACTAGAAATAGCTGAAACAATTACTGCTGCTAGAGAGTTAAAAAAAGTACTTTTAGATTTTGAAGCAAGGCCTTTTATCTCATCTTTTGTAAATCGTTTAATAGATCATAATCAAATTGAGAAAATTCTAAAAATTGGTATTGAATCAAATGGTAGAGTTTCTGATCGGGCCAGTGATAAATTAGCAAAACTTAGGCTAGAAATATTATCTAAGAAAACTGAAAGAAAGATATTAGTTGATAAATTTATCCAAAAAAATATTAATTATATTCAAGATACTACTATTGGCGATAGATATGGAAGACCTGTTTTAGCTATAAAAGTACAATTTGCAGAGAAATTCAAAGGTATAATTCATGATTCTTCTGCTTCTGGAAATACGATATATTTAGAGCCAGAATCTATAGTATTAAAGGGCAATAAAATTGCTTCTTTAGAAGCTAAGGTGGCAGGAGAAGAATTTAAATTATTAAAAGAATGGTCACAAATTATTAGTGATAATGATAAAAGTCTTCTTGATATGTCAGATATTTTATTGAGAACTGAGCAAGCTTTAACTCGTTCAAGATATTCAAATTGGATCGGGGGTAATGCGCCTATCATTGAAAATGATCCAATAGTTACCTTGATGGGGTTTTCTCATCCTCTTTTGATTTGGGAAAATAAAAAAAAAGGAGCACCTAATCCTGTTCCTATAGACTTTCATATAAATAGAACCACCAAAGTAGTAGCTATAACTGGACCTAACACTGGAGGGAAAACGGCTGCTTTAAAAGGTTTAGGGATAGCATTATTGATGGTTAGAGCAGGATTATTTATTCCCTCAACAAAAAATCCAATCATCCCTTTTTGCCCAAATATATTTGTTGATATAGGGGATGATCAATCCTTAGAAGGAAATTTATCTACTTTCAGTGGACATATTTCTCGCATTAAAAATATTTTGGAATCGCTTAATAATAAAAAGGGGTTATCAGTTGTTTTATTAGATGAAATCGGCTCTGGTACTGATCCTTCTGAAGGCACTGCACTTGCAATCGCGTTACTGAAAGAATTCGCAACCATATCTGATATCACTCTTGTCACAACTCATTATGGAGATATAAAGGCTTTAAAATACAGCGATAATAGATTTGAAAATGTTTCAGTCGCTTTTGACGAAGAATTTTTCAAGCCAAAGTACACTCTTAATTGGGGAATTCCTGGGAGAAGTAATGCGTTATCTATTTCAAAGAGAATTGGGATTAATGAGAAAATACTAAATGAAGCTTCTAATTATTTAAAACCGAAAGAAGTTGAAAATATTAATAATATTATCAAAGGCTTAGAAGAAGAAAGGATAAAGCAACAAAATTCGGCAGAAGAGGCCGCTGAACTGATAGCTAGAACAGAAATATTACATGATGAAATAAAAAATAATTATAAATTCCAAAAAATTAATGCTAAAAAAATACAGGAAAGTGAAAGGCAAAAATTATCAAAACATATTAAAGCAGCTAAAAAGGAGGTTATAAATTTGATAAAAAAATTAAAAGATAAAAATGCAACTGGAGAGGATTCGAGATTAATTGGAATTAGACTTAAAGAAATTGAGACAGTACATCTAACTCAGACAAATATTAAAGAGACTTCATCATGGAGACCCAAAATAGGGGATTTTATAAAAATTAAAAGTTTAAATAGTACTGGCCAAATAATAGATTTAGATGAAAAAGCGGGATCTTTTGAGGTTAAATGTGGATCATTTAGAAGTACATTATCAATAAATGATTTTGAAGGTCTTAATGGACAAAAACCTAATTTAAAAAATTCTATAGTTCAAGTTAATTCAATCAGAGAAGATTTTTCTTTTTCCAAAATTAGGACAAGTAAAAACACCATAGATGTTAGAGGAATGCGAGTTCATGAAGCGGAAATAATAATTGAAGAAAAGATGAGAAAGTTTCATGGACCTCTTTGGATAATTCATGGTATTGGAACTGGAAAATTAAAGAAAGGATTACGTCTTTGGTTATCGGGTTTGAATTATGTTGATAAAATTGAAGATGCTGCAAATAATGAAGGTGGAGATGGTTGCAGTATTGCGTGGATAAAATAAAATCTAAAAAGTATCTAGAAAAAAATTATTCATACATTTTAAGTGCAATTTATTGATCAAGCAAACATTATTCTTAAAGCTGGTAAGGGCGGTAATGGAATAGTTTCATTTAGAAGAGAAAAATTTGTTCCTGCAGGCGGACCTTCTGGAGGAAATGGAGGAAAGGGTGGTTCAATAGTCCTTATTGCTGATAATAATCTTCAAACCCTTTTGGATTTCAAATTTAATAGAGAAATATTTGCTAAAGATGGTTTCAAAGGAGGTCCAAATAAAAGAACTGGAGCTTCAGGGGAAAATACAATCCTAAAAGTTCCTTGTGGTACTGAAGTAAGAGATGTTAATTCTGGAATTATTTTAGGAGATTTAACTCGAGATAAGCAAAGTTTAACTATTGCATATGGAGGTAGAGGTGGACATGGTAATGCTCATTATTTGAGTAACCAAAATAGGGCTCCGGAATCTTTTACTGAGGGTAAAGAAGGAGAGATTTGGGAAGTACAATTAGAATTAAAACTTCTTGCGGAGGTAGGTATTATAGGTCTTCCTAATGCAGGGAAAAGTACTTTAATATCAGTTTTATCATCAGCACGCCCCAAGATTGCAAACTACCCTTTTACAACTTTAATACCTAATTTAGGAGTTGTTAGGAAGGCTGATGGAAATGGATGCCTTTTCGCAGATATTCCTGGTTTAATATCTGGAGCGGCTGAAGGAGTAGGTTTAGGTCATGATTTTTTAAGACATATTCAAAGAACCAAGATTCTTATTCATTTGATTGATTCAATTTCAGAAAATCCTATTCATGATTTTGAGATAGTTGAGCAAGAATTAGAACAATATGGCAATGGTCTTTTGGATAAAGAAAGAATAGTGGTACTTAATAAGATGGAACTAGTAGATGAAAATTATTTGGAAATAATGATAAAAAAGTTAGAAAATTTATCTAACAAAAAAGTTTTAGTTATTTCTTCATCTTTACGAAAAGGCCTTTCTTCATTACTTTCTGAGGTTTGGAATAATATCTAATTTTTTGTAGGCGTTATTTAACTAAATAAATACTTGATTTAATGGTGGAAATTAGCCATAAATTAATTAATGCCTTTAATAAACTCATGAATTTTTATAGTTGCTTTGATCAACAAGGAAAAATAATTGCAAGATGCCAGACTATTCAAGATATTGAAGTTTTAAAAAAAATGGGTAGACCGATTGTTGAGGTAAAAGAAATGAAGAATGAAGAATCTGTGGTCTGTTCATTAACTGGAAGTCCCTCTGATTTTAATATGGATTATTAATAAAAATATTTAAATAAAAAAAGGACCCTTTAAGGTCCTTTTTTTATTTTTGAAAGATTTAAACTTAATCATCATAAACTAAGCATTCAGGTTCGTCTGGATTAGCATCGCAAAATAACTCTAATGCATTTGGATCATGCTTATCTTCAGGATGATGATCCTTATATTCTTCTAGTTCCTTTAATTCTTCAGTTAAATGTCTGACCTTTGGAAGATTACCCTCTTCTTTAGCAGAGGCGATTTCCGATTGATCTTTTTGAATGTGTTCGTCAATGGATTTCATTTTGAGCTTTGGTACTTACTTAGACATCTATAACATAGTTAATTTCAACTGATTTTGCATCATCTATTAATAAGATTCGTGTTCATTACAACATGAAATTTATAAGTAAATGGTTATTTTTAGATCAATCTATTTTGGAACTGATAACATTATTTCCGCTAATGATGGAAGTGTTGGGACAATTTGATTAGGGTTTAAAGGAAATAATGCTTTGTAATAGTCCTTTTTCCATTCAGAATCAAAACATGTTTCAGAAACATCAGATAATGAAAAAAACTTTAATCTCCATTTAATTATGTTTTTAAAATCCGAAATTTCTTTTTCAGTACATTTAAAAAGGTTCCTATAAATTAATTCCCAACGAATAACTGTTGGAAATAAATAAATATCTGCATAACTCAATTCTTCTCCACAAATCCAATTACCAATGTTTTTATCTAACTTCTTTTCTATTTTGCTTAAAGCCTTAAAAAGGCTTTTACTTGCTTTTTCATAAGATCTCTGATTTCTAGCAAACCCACATTTATAGACTCCATCATTTATGTCAGATTGAATTGCTTTTAATAAATCTTGGTCGCAATTATTTATTTTGAGTGTCTTTTGAGAGGAATCGCCTTTGATCGAACCCAGTAAACTTACTATTTGGGAACTTTCACTAGATAAGACATTAATATGATCATTTTGAAAGTTAAATAGTAATGGTAATGTTGATCTGAAAACATTATGATGCAAAGCTTTTTTATAAAATTGATTAAGATTTTCGCAGCCTTTAAATTTTTCATTAAAAACCCATTGGCCACTATCAATATCTGTTTCTAAAAAAATAACTTTGATTTGCTTTGATAGTTTCCTAAGTTTATAGATTAGTAAAGTTCTATGACACCAAGGACAAGAATTGCCCACTAATAAATAAGAATTTTCATTATTATTTTTAAAATCGTAAGTCTTATCTATTAAAATTCCTTTCTGCCTTTTATAATTTCCATGTATATCTGAAGGCGCGAAACCATTCATTAATTTTGTCCAAAACCAAAACCATGATCTTTTGGCGAAATTAATTACATATTTATTTTGCATAAACTTAAAATTTATTTTTAATATGGCCCTTAAAAAAATATTAATCGTTTCTGGTACTCATGGAAATGAAATTAATCCAGTTTGGGCCGTCAATCAATTTAGTAAGCATAACGATGCTAACGTTAATCATATTGAATATAAGTACACTATAGGAAACCCTCTAGCTTTTGAAAGGGGATGTAGATATATAGATAATGACTTAAATAGATCTTTTAATTCAACTAAAGATAATCTTGATAATAGTATTTATGAAATTAATAGGGCAAATTATCTAGTTGAAAAGTTTGGGGTCAACGGTTCAGATCCTTGTGATATTGCTATTGACTTGCACACTACAACGTCAAATATGGGAACAAGTATTGTTATGTATGGCAGAAGAATAAAAGATTTCTGTTTAGCAGCTTTACTTCAGCATAAATTTGGGTTGCCAATTTATTTACATGAAAAAGATCAAAAACAAACTGGATTTCTTGTAGAAGCTTGGCCATGTGGATTAGTAATTGAAATAGGATCTGTTGCTCAAAATTTTTATGACCCAAAAATTATTAATAGATTTCTAATAATTATTAAGGCTTTAAGAGATGAGATAAACAAGTTAAAAAATAATCAGATAAAACTTGCGAAAGATTTAGTTGTCCATGTACATCAAGGAAGTATTGATTATCCAAGAGAGAAAAATGGGAATATCAATGCTTTAATTCATCCTTCGAGGATGAATCAAGATTGGAAGCCCATTAAAACTAGCGATCCATTGTTTATGGATATGGAAGGTAATACTCAAACTTACAAAGGGGAAGATACTATTTGGCCTGTTTTTATTGGTGAGGTAGCTTATAAAGAAAAGAATATTGCAATGAGTTTCACAAAAAAAGAAGTATTAGGTTTATCAGATCATGTATGTGAAGAATTTTTTAGTTAGATTTTAAAATCATGATAATTTTCATTTTTCATAAGAAAAATTTATCTAATGTATAAGGGTTTTTTTCACATTATTTATGATTTTGGACTATATTTATTGAAGCGAAATTTATTTTTCGTTTTTATTTACACGTCTCGTTAGAGACATACTTTACGAACTCATGACAACTATTCAGCAGCAGCGTACTTCGCTGTTAAAAGGCTGGCCTCAGTTTTGTGAGTGGGTAACATCAACTAACAATAGAATTTATGTTGGTTGGTTCGGCGTCTTAATGATTCCATGCCTACTTGCAGCAGCGGCTTGTTTCATCGTTGCTTTCATCGCAGCACCTCCAGTAGACATTGACGGAATTAGAGAACCAGTTGCTGGTTCATTCCTATACTGAAACAACATCATCTCAGGTGCAGTTGTTCCTTCTTCAAACGCTATTGGTCTACACTTCTACCCAATTTGGGAAGCAGCTACTGTAGATGAGTGGTTATACAACGGTGGTCCTTACCAGCTAGTAATATTCCACTTCCTTATTGGTATCTCAGCATACATGGGACGTCAGTGGGAGCTTTCATACCGTTTAGGTATGCGTCCTTGGATCTGTGTTGCATACTCTGCACCAGTTTCAGCAGCTTTCGCAGTATTCCTTGTATACCCATTCGGTCAAGGTTCATTCTCTGACGGAATGCCTTTAGGTATCTCTGGAACATTCAACTTCATGTTTGTTTTCCAGGCAGAGCACAACATTCTTATGCACCCATTCCATATGGCTGGTGTTGCTGGTATGTTCGGAGGATCTTTATTCTCAGCTATGCATGGTTCACTTGTTACTTCATCTCTAATCAGAGAAACAACTGAGACAGAGTCTCAGAACTATGGTTACAAGTTCGGACAAGAAGAAGAAACATATAACATCGTTGCAGCTCATGGCTACTTCGGTCGTTTGATCTTCCAATATGCTTCATTCAACAACAGCAGAAGTCTTCACTTCTTCCTAGCTGTATTCCCAGTTGTATGTGTTTGGTTAACTTCAATGGGAATCTGCACAATGGCATTCAACCTTAACGGTTTCAACTTCAACCAATCAGTTGTTGATGCAAACGGTAAGATTGTTCCTACATGGGGCGACGTTCTTAACAGAGCTAACCTAGGTATGGAAGTAATGCACGAGCGTAACGCTCACAACTTCCCACTTGATCTAGCAGCAGCTGAGTCTACAACAGTAGCTCTTACAGCTCCAGCTATCGGTTAAGCTTAAAGTTCTAAATTTAAAGCCTCCTTTTATAAAGGGGGCTTTTTTTTGTCTATTTATATAATTTGATATTTCTGATACAGCTTTCTAAGTTAAGTTCATATTAATTTATCTCTATGATTGGATTTTATTTTTCGATAGTACTATTAACAGTATTGACCTTTTTTGCGATGCTTTTAAATACTCCAGAATTAGGCTCTCTTATTCAAACTTTTTAATAAAAAATAAATAAATAAATTAGGTTAAATTTCCCCTTTGAAATTAATATATTTACTAATTGATGTTTTATAAATTTATTACTGGTTGGTTATCTAGAAAAAATCTAATTATCTACTCTGGTGCAATATCAATAATTTTTAACCCTCCTTATTAATTTGCTAGAAATTGCTAATATGATCTATTTTTTTTGAGTCGGAAAATATGCTGATTTATTCATTTATTTATTTAATTTCTTCGTTTATAAATAAGTATTATTTATAAAATAGATAAGATTTTCTTATAAATTCTTTAATTTGCTATGAATGTTGTATTTAATAAATTTTGCATTTTAAATTCTCTCACTCCAATAAATAATTGCTCCAGAAGCCTCTAGTTCCAGTCTTCTATATTTTGCTTTAAATAAGGGAACTATTTCCTTTGATCTTTTCCCTTTGAATAACCACTCAATTATTACCAAGTTAATACCTCAATAACAAAGAAAATATTAAGACAAAAGGTACATATCATCTCAAATTCATTAAAAACCTTAACCTGCCATAATTATTGTTTACACATTATTTATGATTTTGGACTATATTTATTGAAGCGAAATTTATTTTTCGTTTTTATTTACACGTCTCGTTAGAGACATACTTTACGAACTCATGACAACTATTCAGCAGCAGCGTACTTCGCTGTTAAAAGGCTGGCCTCAGTTTTGTGAGTGGGTAACATCAACTAACAATAGAATTTATGTTGGTTGGTTCGGCGTCTTAATGATTCCATGCCTACTTGCAGCAGCGGCTTGTTTCATCGTTGCTTTCATCGCAGCACCTCCAGTAGACATTGACGGAATTAGAGAACCAGTTTCTGGTTCATTCCTATACGGAAACAACATCATCTCAGGTGCAGTTGTTCCTTCTTCAAACGCTATTGGTCTACACTTCTACCCAATTTGGGAAGCAGCTACTGTAGATGAGTGGTTATACAACGGTGGTCCTTACCAGCTAGTAATATTCCACTTCCTTATTGGTATCTCAGCATACATGGGACGTCAGTGGGAGCTTTCATACCGTTTAGGTATGCGTCCTTGGATCTGTGTTGCATACTCTGCACCAGTTTCAGCAGCTTTCGCAGTATTCCTTGTATACCCATTCGGTCAAGGTTCATTCTCTGACGGAATGCCTTTAGGTATCTCTGGAACATTCAACTTCATGTTTGTTTTCCAGGCAGAGCACAACATTCTTATGCACCCATTCCATATGGCTGGTGTTGCTGGTATGTTCGGAGGATCTTTATTCTCAGCTATGCATGGTTCACTTGTTACTTCATCTCTAATCAGAGAAACAACTGAGACAGAGTCTCAGAACTATGGTTACAAGTTCGGACAAGAAGAAGAAACATATAACATCGTTGCAGCTCATGGCTACTTCGGTCGTTTGATCTTCCAATATGCTTCATTCAACAACAGCAGAAGTCTTCACTTCTTCCTAGCTGTATTCCCAGTTGTATGTGTTTGGTTAACTTCAATGGGAATCTGCACAATGGCATTCAACCTTAACGGTTTCAACTTCAACCAATCAGTTGTTGATGCAAACGGTAAGATTGTTCCTACATGGGGCGACGTTCTTAACAGAGCTAACCTAGGTATGGAAGTAATGCACGAGCGTAACGCTCACAACTTCCCACTTGATCTAGCAGCAGCTGAGTCTACAACAGTAGCTCTTACAGCTCCAGCTATCGGTTAAGCTTAAAGTTCTAAATTTAAAGCCTCCTTTTATAAAGGGGGCTTTTTTTTATGTTTAATTTTCAATTGAGTTCATATAATAGTTAGTAGAACTTAAACAATTTGATATTTTTATGAGTAGCAGCTTTGGTAAAATTTTTCGTATAAGTACTTTTGGAGAATCTCATGGAGGAGCAGTTGGAGTGATTCTTGATGGATGCCCACCTAAGTTAAGAATAAATATTGATCTGATACAAAAAGAATTGGATAGGAGGAGACCTGGTCAAAGTAAAATTACAACCCCAAGAAGTGAAGAAGATAAATTAGAGATACTTAGTGGTTTAAAGGAAGGGATTACACTTGGAACACCTATTGCAATGTTGGTTCGAAATAGGGATCAAAGGCCAGGGGATTACAGTAATTTGGAGAAAGTATTCAGGCCATCTCATGCTGATGGTACATATCATCTAAAGTACGGAATACAGGCTGATTCTGGAGGTGGTAGAGCTTCAGCTAGAGAAACTATAGGAAGAGTGGCTGCAGGTGCGATAGCAAAACAATTATTAAAAACCTTATTTAATACGGAGATTCTTTCTTGGGTAAAAAGAATACATGATATCGATTCTCAAGTTAATAAAAATCAAGTTACTTTGAGTAAAATAGATTCAAATATAGTTAGATGCCCTGATCAAAATGTAGCTGCGAAAATGATCGAAAGAATAAAAGAATTACAGCAAGAAGGTGATTCTTGCGGAGGAGTTATTGAATGTTTAGTAAAAAATGTTCCATCAGGATTAGGTATGCCTGTCTTTGATAAATTGGAAGCTGATCTAGCCAAGGCTTTGATGTCTTTACCTGCTACTAAAGGTTTTGAAATAGGTTCAGGTTTCTTAGGTACTTATTTAAGAGGAAGTGAACATAATGATTCGTTTATTGAAACTAATGAAATTAATAAGCTTAAAACAATATCAAATAATTCAGGAGGTATACAGGGAGGTATAAGTAATGGAGAGAATATCGAGATGAAAATAGCTTTTAAGCCAACGGCAACTATTGGAAAGGAACAGAAAACTGTTAATGCTGATGGTAAAGAAGTGGTAATGAAGGCCAAAGGTAGGCATGATCCATGTGTACTACCAAGGGCAGTACCGATGGTTGACTCAATGGTAGCTCTTGTCTTGGCAGACCACCTTCTTCTCCATCATGCCCAATGCTCAATTATGAAATAAATTTTAATTTGATCTTTCTTTGAGCCATTCATAAATCTTTGGATCTATAACTTTATTTTTAAAACCCTTATTACCAATTACTATAGCTTTAAAACCTAAAGATCTGTATAAATTTATATCAGATATAGATACCCCCCCAGCTGCTATAAAATCTATATTTTTATATTGAGATATGTTTATTAATTTAATGTTATCTTTCACTGGATAAATTTTGATAATTTTACAATCCAAATCTATTGCTTCTTCAAGATCTTTTAAATTACTGATGCCAGGAATTAATAAGTGGTTTTTTGAATTTGAATAATTAAAAAGATTTTTATCCCAAACTTTCATCATTGAATAATTGAGCCCAATATTAATGGATTGATCTATTGCCTTTCTGGTAATTATAGAAGCTGAACCTAAGTGAAGTTTAGGGAATTTCAATTTTAGATTTGATACATAATTAACCCAGTTTTCATTATCAGACCAACTAATTTCGATATTTACAAAACCTAGTTTTATTAACTGTTCTATTTGTTGTTCAATTAATTTTCTATGTACATTATCTGTATAAATATTTTTAGTTGGCTTTATTAATAAAAAGAAAGATTGAGACCTTAATTTTTTATAGAAGAAATCTTTTTTAATTTTTATGGAAGAATCTGATTTTTTCAAATCAGATATAGTTTGCTACTTTTACCTCAGAACGGTTTAGTAAATCTTGAATATCTTCAGTGTCAATTGTTTCTCTCTCTATTAACATTGTAGCCATTTCATCAAGAACGCTTCTGTTTTCAGATAGTACTTTTGTGGCTCTTTTGTATGCTGTATCAACAAGCTCAGAAACTTCTACATCAATTGTTGCTGCTGTGTCTTCAGAGAAGTCTCTAGTAGAGCTCATATCTCTTCCTAAAAACATTCCTCCTTGGGATTGACCTAATGCTACTGGACCTATTTTTTCGCTCATTCCAAATTTAGTAATCATTTGTCTGGCAACATTAGCAACTTGCTGTAAATCGTTAGAAGCGCCAGTAGTAACTTCCTCTTCTCCATATACAATTTCTTCAGCAACTCTCCCGCCTAGGGCTACGGCCATTTGGTTTTGCAAATAAGAACGTGAATAAAGACCCGACTCCATCCTTTCTTCGCTTGGCGTAAAGAAAGTTAATCCTCCTGCTTGACCCCTAGGAATTATAGATACTTTCGCTACAGGATCATAATCAGGCATTAAAGCACCAACTAGTGCGTGACCTGCTTCATGATACGCGACAAGTTCTTTTTTCTTGTCACTTATAACCCTATCTTTCTTTTCAGGTCCTGCCATTACTCTTTCAATAGCATCTCCTACTTCTTCATTGCTAACAGTATCAAGGTCTTTTCTTGCTGCAAGGATAGCGGCTTCATTTAAAAGATTCGCTAAATCAGCACCTGTAAAGCCAGGAGTTCTTCTAGCAACTTTATCAAGATCTACATCTTTAGATAGGGTTTTATCTTTGGCATGAACATTTAATATCTGTAATCTTCCAGCGTAATCCGGTCTGTCTACTGTTACTTGTCTATCAAATCTACCAGGTCTCATTAATGCTGAGTCTAAAACATCTGGCCTGTTAGTAGCTGCTACAATGATTATTCCAGAATTACCCTCAAAACCATCCATTTCAGTTAAAAGTTGGTTAAGTGTTTGCTCTCTTTCGTCATTTCCACCTCCCATTCCAGCTCCTCTTTGTCTACCTACTGCATCTATTTCATCTATAAAGACAATACATGGAGCGTTCTTTTTGGCTTGCTCAAATAAATCCCTAACTCTGCTTGCACCAACCCCAACAAACATTTCGACAAACTCTGAACCAGAGATCGAGAAGAAAGGCACACCTGCTTCTCCTGCAACAGCTTTAGCTAAAAGAGTTTTTCCTGTTCCTGGAGGTCCAACTAAAAGTACACCTTTGGGTATCTTCGCTCCAACTGCTGTAAATCTATCAGGACTTTTTAGAAAATCAACAACTTCTGTTAACTCTAATTTTGCCCCCTCAACACCAGCAACATCGGAAAAAGTTACTTGGGTAGATGGTTCCATTTGAAGTCTAGCTTTGCTTTTCCCGAAACTCATCGCAGGATTACCACCACCACCACTTCCACTTTGTGACCTTCTGAATAAGAAAAATAGACCTCCAATTAACAGAACAGGGAAAATCAAACTGCTTACAGCTTGTTGCCAAGGATTAGATAATTTTGTTGGAGTGACAGCTATATCTACATCATTCTCAGTAAGAATTTTGAGTAGATCTTTGTCTGGAGCTAAATTAACTTCAGATCTACTTCCATCATTTTCAACTACTTGAGCAGTTCCATTATCTGGAGATAATAAAACCCTGCTCACTTCTTTATCTTGAACAGCTTCAATAAAATCGCTATATCTGAGAGTTTTTGTTGAATTATCTGTATTAGGTTTATCGAATACGGAAGTACCAATAAAAATTACTGTAATTACGGCTAGAACATAAAGTCCTACGTTTCTCCAACGTTTGTTCACGATAAAAAAATTATATTAAATACATAATACTAATAATAAAACAATATTAAGACTTTCTAAGAACATCCACTACACTTTTAAATGCAAACCATTCTGGTATTGATTCCCCATTCCTTAGTTTTTTTCTAAATTCTGTTCCGCTTAGTTTCATTATTTGAAAGTTATTCTCTTTTGCTTCTTCAGCAGTTATGTAACCTTTTTCTAACGTGTATACCAAATTTTTTGAAGGTACAGTTTGCATCATTAATTCTCCTGCACATTTATTTGCAAAGTTTTGGGCATCATAAGGCCCATAAAAATCTTCACCAGTTGATGATGATTTACATCCAGCCATATCCCTACCTATTATAAAATGAGTACATCCATAATTCCTTCTGATAATCATGTGTTGAAGAGCTTCTCTAGGGCCTGCCATATGCATTGAGTAAGGTAAAAAAGCCCATTTTATATTTCTATTAGAAATTTCTTCTTCTAATTTTTTATATGTCAAATATCGTACTTTCCCTGGGATATCATCCTGTTGTGTTGGCCCGCAGGTTGGATGAACTAAAACAACTGCATTTGAGGAAACATTTTCAGATTTTAAGGCGTTAGTAAATAATTCATAATGAGCTCTATGAATTGGATTTCTGCATTGAAAAGCAACTACATCAAAATTAGCAGGTAATAAATCTCTTACTTCTTTTGGAGTCTTACATGGGAAATCTCTATTTGGGAGCTCAAAACCATATATCTTACCTCCTAAATAGTATCGACCTCTTTCATTAAAAATCATCTTTACTGCAGGATGATCAATAGAATTTGTGCCATAACACAATTCAGCTTCTATAGATTTATCTGGCTCCCACTTTGAACTTACTTCTAAAACTGCTAATTTTTGTTTTTTATAGATGAGTAATATTTTCTCACCTTCCTTGATTCTTGCATTATTAGTATCAATTACAATTGGCAATCCAAAAAGTAAACCCTTTGTATCTCTATAGTTCTTAATTACTGATTTGTAATCTTCTTTATCCATAAATCCTATTAAAGGGGAAAATCCTCCAACCATTAAAAGCTCTACATCACAAGCATTTCTATCACTACATTCATGTTCATAAGATACTTGGGAAAGAAGCTTTGATTTAATTTCTTCATCCTTAATAATTAATTCTTTTAGTTCTCCTCCATAAGCAGGGATGAGACCTTTCGAATCTCTTTTGGAGCTTTGTTGTGATTTCATTGTATGATTTTTGTAAGACAAATCTAGAAAAAAAAAGAGGGCTTAAACCCTCTTTTTTTGTTTTTATTTGAAATTAAGCTTTTCTTCCATAAAGCTCACCAATTATTTTTACATCAAGTGGTTCTTTGGAACCCATATCTGTATCAGAAGGTTGGATAGCTACAAATGTGCCTGCAAATTCATCTGTATCAGAATCTACATTTTCAATTGATAGTGTTACTATTCCAGTACCATTCACATCAACTTTGATATTTTCTTTAGCAAGTTCTTCATCATCTCCCCCTAAGGCAACTAAACCTTGAGCATATTCAACTCCTGTATTTTTAGCTCTTGCTTTAGGATCTAAAAAATCACCGGTTCTATAATTTGGAGTGAACGTGGCACCACTCACTTCTGTACCTGGCTCAATTGATGATGGTATATCAGCTTTTAAATCTTTTGCAGAAAATGCAAATGGAACCTCTAAGCCTCCAGGAGTTAGGACAGTAATTAATTGAAAATCAATCCCACCCTTTTCAGTAAATGTTCCGGAGTCAATATCTCCATATACCTCTGTAACTGTTGTGTTATTTCTAGGGCTAATAATTTTTGTTGCAACAAATTCTGCTTCTTTTCGTTTAGAGCCAGGGACTTTTACATAAACTTCAGTTGGATGCATGCATATCCCTTTCAAGGAATCTCCGTTTCCTAAAGAAATTGATCCAACCAGGGATGAATCTAATGAAGGACAATCATTAGCTTTTCCTGTGTTTACAACATCAGTAAATTGGGCATTTCCTCTCTCTGAGAAGGCATATGTTTTATCTGGGACAAAAGCAAAAGTTAAACAAAGTGAAATAACAAAAGCTAAGAAAGAACGAATTCTCATAATAAAATTTTAATAAAAGTTCTGTGACTACTGGTAAAGGGTTACCTTAAAATGTTCAGTACGGATATTACAAGGTAAAGAACCATAAAAGTTAGTTTTTTTAGATCCTCGAAACAACCCGTAGCTTTTTTAATTTTTTTAAAAACTTGAGTTATCTTAAGATATAAGACTATTTTTAAGCATTAAGATTACAAAAAAATACAAATATAGTTGTTATGAATTATTTATTAGTTGAAATAATTTGATTTATTAAATTATTAGCTAATTCAATTTTGGATGTTTTGTCTAAATGGATTTCCATATTCCTGTTGTCAAAAAGCCAACCTTCATTTTTAGCTAACGGACCAAATCCTTGCTCTTCAATATCTATAGGATTTGCAAATAGTAGATCACAACCCTTAAGTATTATTTTCTCTTTAATGTTTTTTCTTGCATTTTTAATAGAACCTGTGAATGCGCAAAATCCAACAAAAATTTGATTTTCTTTTTTCGATTTACTTATACCTTTCAAAATATCTGGAACAAATTCAATATTATCATTAAAAAAATTCTCAAATTCACTTTTCGGAATTTTTTTTGAAGTTTCGACTGAGATTTTGAAATCTGCTACTGCAGCATTCATAATAAAATAATCACATTTAGAAATTTCATTTTTAATCGCCTCAATTAATTCATTACTAGTTTCTATTTCATAAGTTTTAATACCCTCTGTGATATCAAGTTTATTTCTTAAAGGACCATGAATATATTTGACTTTTGCACCTCTAAATCTTGCTACTTGAGCAAGCATTAATCCCATTGTCCCTGAGCTATTGTTGCTTATCTTTCTGGCAGCATCAATTTTTTCTGAAGTACATCCACCTGTAATTAAAAACTCTTTATTTGTTAAGTCTTGGTAATAGGGCTTTTTATTTTGGATAAGTAAAAACTTTAGAGCTAATTGTATTAGATCATTGGGTGGTATCTTGCCAATTCCAATTTCATCACAAGCTAATATTCCTTCACTTGGCTTTAGTAATAAAACATTAGGATAATCCTGTAAAATGAAATAATTTCTTTGAACAGCTTGATTAAGCCACATCTTAGAATTCATTGCAGGTGCAACAATAATAGGTTTATTATTCGCAATTAAAATACTAGAGACTAATCCATCTGCATTACCTGTAACCCATTTTGAAAGTGTAGTTGCAGTTAAAGGAGCTATTATTAAAAAATCAGCCCAATCGCATAGATCTATATGAAGAGGTCTTGAATGAAGATATGACCACTGGTCTTTATCTAATATGCAAGCATTTCTACTCAATATAGAAAGTGATAACGGCTGAATTAATTTTTCAGCATTTTCAGAAATAACACATCTTACATCATAATTATCCTTAACTAATTGACTCACCAGTAAAGGGATTCTTACTGCAGCAATACTTCCAGTTATTAATAAAAGAATCTTAACTTTTGATTCTTTAGATTTAGTTTTCATCAAATGGTTCCTGATCTAGGAGATGAATATAATCAGAAGTTAATTCTGGTCTATTAATAGCTAAGGCCCTTAGTAAATGCCAATCTTTTAATCCATCAAATGGAGTAGGATAATTTTCCTCTTCTAATCTTTTAGCGAGTTCGAAAGTCATTTCTTCATTGAACGAATTTACAAGTTCTTCACTTATTTTGTAATCTGACTTAGATTTCATATCTTATGCTTGTCAATACATTTTTAATAATATAACCTCAAGTAATTGATATTCACTTGAATATTAAACTCTTTCAAAATTTTCTAAAATAATTAAAGGTTTAGAGGTTTATTTTAATGAATTATATTTTTATAATTGGACAAAATTTTCAAATTTTCATTAAGAAAAAAAATTCTTAAACTCAAATTGTAAAAATTAATTATGTCACAAACAAAAAAAGAGCAAGTAGTGAGTCATTTGCGTTACATAAGGCAGGAATTAAGAGAAATGCATTTGGGAATTCAAGATGATGGCTTGTTTCCTGAACCAGGAGAACTTAGAGGAGTTCTCGCACAAATGGAGGCTTTACTTGAATTAATTGAAGGTAATCCTAAAGTTAGATCAAATTCTGAGTAGATTAATTAATCAGTCATGATTAAAAATGATTTTTAAACCCCAAAAAACTAAATTTCAACTATTGGTCATTGATAACTTTGACAGTTTAAGCCAATGGGCAGAAAATCCTTGGCGGAGGTATTCATTAGCTTTAATTGTTATTTTGACTGGTTACTTTTTTGGGAGTTCATTAGGAATGATAAGTGCTGTACTTGAACTGATTGACCCAGTAGGCGCTTTTTTATCAGTTTCTTTTATTGAAATTTTGATTCAATTTAGAAGAAGATTAAGGAATGATAGTAGGAAAAAATTGTTAGTTTTGTTAGTTGATTCCTTAAGATTGGGTTTGTTTTATGGTTTTTTTACCGAAGGTCTCAAATTGCTTTAATTTTACTTTTTGAATTTACTTAATAAATAAAGTAAAGCCATTCTTATTGGCACACCATTAGAAACTTGATCATTGATTAAGCAATTTGGATATTCATCAACTATTCTGCTGCTAATTTCAATACCACGATTTATTGGACCAGGATGCAAAATAGGAATATCTTTCTCATTCATCGATATTTTTTCTGGAGTCAAGCAATAATTATCACTATAGGATTTAATACTGCTTAATAAGTTTTCCATCATTCTTTCTTTCTGCAATCTTAAAACAATCACTGCATCTGCATATTTGATGGATTCATCTAATGACCTCGATATTGTAATGGATCCTCTTGAAGAAATTGGGTCCGTTAATTGATTTGGAGGAGGACTGCTTACAAAATTGGTGAATTCTTCAGGAATAAGTGTTGGTGGACCGCATAAGATTATATTTGCACCAAATGCGGTCAACCCCCAAAGATTTGATCTGGCAACTCTTGAATGAATTACATCTCCGATAATTAATATTTTTTTAGAATTTAATACTTCTGGTTTTAGTGATTCTGGAGAAAAGAATTTTATTAATGTATAGAGATCTAGTAATCCTTGACTTGGATGGCTATGTAAACCATCACCAGCATTAAGTACAGAAGTTTTTGCATTAAATGCATCGAGTTTTTTGGAAATTTCTAAGGGGATATGACTTGAAGAATGTCTAATAATTAAAATATCAGAACCCATTGCGGCATATGTTTGTGCCGTATCTATGAGAGTTTCTCCTTTACTTAAAGAACTTGAAGAAGGAGAAAAGCTTTGTACATCAGCAGAAAGCCTTTTAGCAGCAAGTTCAAAGCTATTGCGGGTTCTAGTACTAGCTTCAAAAAATATTGATGTGATTAAATTTCCTTGTAAAGCAGGTATTTTTTTTGTACCAGCATTAATAAGAGATTTGAATCTTTCAGTTAACTCAAAAACTGATTTATAATCATCTTTTGAGAAATTTGAAAGTGTAAGGATATGTTTGTGAGGCCAAGAAACCATTATGTTATCCAAGACAAATTATTTGTTGAATTTTTTAAATAAGGATTTCTATCCCCTTTTTCTCTTTTACTAATACTTCTACTCCTTTTTAGATACCAACGCCATTTTATATTTTTTGCTTTAGATATGCCAATTCTTGTTGTTTGAATTAAATCTTTTTTCGCCAAATATGAATCTCCTTTGCTGATCCATAAAAATTTATTATCAAGAACCTTGAGGGAATTTAATTTATTATCCACATCAAATGCTTTTGTTACTAATCCTGGTCCAGCGGCTAATCTTTCGTTTTTATTTGATACAAAAACGGCCCTTATTAAAACACCGCTTGCAAAATTATCTTTATCAGTAACAATATTTAAACAATGATGAATACCATATGATCTGTAAATATAAAATCTTCCTGGCTCGCCAAATAAAACTTTATTTGAATGGGTCATTTTATTATACCCATGACAAGCCTCTTCTTCTTGTGAATAAGCTTCAGTTTCAACTATCATTCCTTTTAATAAGCCTTGATCAACCTTATTTCTAATCAGGTAGCATCCTATCAATTCAGGTGCTACTAACTTAGAGTGCCGATAAAAAAAATTTTTTTGAAAAGGTTGTGTATCTATTTTTTTTAATAATTGTTCTAAGTTTATTTTTAGCGGTCAAATACTATAAAGTCTAGTTTTTGAAGTATAAAAAAATTTTTTTCTTGTTATGAGATTTTAGAATATAGATTCGTATCAATTTTGTTCAATTTATTGCGGGCTTAAGTAATTGTTTTGGAAAACCTTTAGAATTTATAAATAAAAGAAATTATTGAAAAGATATGAAACGAATTAGTAGTAATGAAGTAAAAAAAGTTGCTCAATTAGCAAGACTAGAATTAAATGAAAGTGAGACACAGAAACATGCTGAACAGTTAGAAAATATTTTGAGCTATATTAAACAATTAGAGAAAATTGATACAGAGAATATTCCATGCACCACTAGAGCTATAGAAGTTCTAAACGTATTTAGAAAAGATGAAAAAAAAGAGTATGAAAATTCTGAGGAACTTTTAAATTTGGCACCTTCAAGAGAAAATCAATTTTTTAAAGTGCCAAAAATTATCAGTGAAAAATGAATCAATAATCATAAAAGTTTTATTAGTTATAATTATAAAATTTTTTAAAATTTGAAAATTTATGAATTATTTTCTAATCTTCCCTTTTTTATTACCATGACTTCTTATACCAATAAGTAGATCATAAAGAAAATTTAGAGTATCATTTTTAGTTTCAAAAATCCCAACTCTTTGAGGTGAACCTTTCATTTCTAATAAAGGCTTGGTTTTTTCATATGCTATTTTGTATTCAAACCATGGAATTGAAGGCCATAGGTGATGGATCAAATGATAGTTTTGTCCCATTATTAGAATATTCATGAATTTGCTTGGATAAACTCTTGAGTTTAACCATTTGTTTTTCGAGTGAAATGGTCTATGAGGGAGATAATCAAAGAAAATACCTAATGTAACTCCAACCATTAATGCAGGACCAAACCAAAGATTATAAATTAAATTCATAAAGTCAAATTTTAATCCAGCTAAAATTATTGTTATAAAGATTGATCTCTCTATGCCCCACTGTAATAATTCATATTTTCTCCAAAGTTTCCTCTGAAAGAAAAATATTTCATGATAAAAAAATCTTGGAGCTATAAGCCAAATTGGCCCAAAAGTACTCACAATATGATCTGGATCATTTTTGGAATCATTTACATGACTATGGTGTTGTAAGTGGACTCTTGTGAAAACTGGGAAACTAAAGCCTAAAAGTATAGCTGATCCGTGACCCATTGCTTGGTTTATCCAAGGTACAGGATGGGCTGCCTTATGACATGCATCATGGATTACAGTACCTTCTATATGAAGAGCAAGAAATGCAGTAGCAACTAGTAGTGGTAGAGGCCAGACTCCTCTGTACCACTGCCAAATACTAAGAAATGCGAGAAAATAACCACCAAAAAATAATCCTAATGTTGGGTTCCAAAAATTCGGGGGGTCGATATAATGTTTTATCTCCTTATGCCAATTAAATGTTTTAGAGGAATTAGTTTGAATTTTTTTATTTTGGCTAGTTAAGTTTGAAATTGTTTCTTTAAAATCTATAAATAATATAACCAATAATTCATAGTGAGTGCATAGTGATATCTAATATTTTTTTATTTTTCTAAAAGGATTAAAACTTGAATTATGTGTCAAATTGAGGATCTAAAGTAAAAATAATTTTTAAAATATACCTTGTTAAACTAAAATTTTATTTGTGCGGTCGTGGCGGAATTGGTAGACGCGCGAGTTTTAGGTACTCGTATCTTCGGGTGTGGGAGTTCAAGTCTCCCCGACCGCATTTCAAGGGAAATTAACATAAAGCAATTTAAAGAGTAAATTATTTGTGTTATTACTATACTCAGATATAAATAATGCAAAATTTTGGTAATTTATTTAAGTTTTTTATATCTATTCTTTGGAATTATATTTTTGTTATTACCTCTTTTATATATTGAATTAGGTAGACCAAGAGATCTGATAAAGGCTGGTATCAATTTAGTTATTGGGATGTTGTTACTTTTTAAGAATAATATTTTTGATCGTTTATATTCTTCAATTTTAACTGCCTTAACTATATTATTTATTTTTTATTTAGTAGAAATTTTTTCTATAAGATGGAATCAATTAACTAATCAAGAGAAAACTAAACTAAAAACTATAGTAGAATTGAAAAAAAATGTTCTAATACTTATAAAGGCTATCTCTCTTGCGAGGAAAGATTTTTTTAATTCAAATAATTTTTTAAAATTTGGAACAAATAATGAAAATTTAAATAAAAAAAAGTGGGTTAGGAATGGTGAAAATGATAATATAAATAATTCCAATCAAAATAATTTACAGACTCTAGAGATGTCAAAAAAAGAAACAATTCAATCTAAAAAAGATACAATTAAAAAGGAAAATAATTAATTAAAAAATTCATTGATTACTAATAAATTCCATAACTTAGAATGAACCCACAAAATAATAAAGATAAAAAATCAAATTTTTCTTATAAAGAAACCTTAAATTTATTGAAAACTGATTTTTCAATGCGAGCTAATTCGGTAATAAGAGAACCTGAAATTCAGGAATTCTGGTTTAAAAATAAGATAGATTTGGAATTGGGATCATCTAATTCAGGTAAAAATTTTACTTTGCATGATGGACCTCCCTATGCAAATGGCTCACTTCATATGGGACATGCATTAAATAAAGTTTTAAAAGATATTATTAATAAATATAAAACTTTAAAGGGGTTCAAGGTTCATTTTGTACCTGGTTGGGATTGTCATGGATTACCAATTGAGTTAAAGGTCTTGCAAAGTTTAAAATCTCAAGAAAGAAAAGATTTAGATTCTTTAGGATTAAGAAAAAAAGCAACAGATTATGCCAAGATTCAGATTAATAACCAGCTAGCAGGTTTTAAGAGATGGGGTATTTGGGGAGACTGGGAGAATCCATATTTAACTCTTAAGAAAAATTATGAATCTGCGCAGATTGGTGTTTTTGGAAAGATGTTTTTAAATGGTTATATCTATAGGGGTTTAAAACCTGTTCACTGGAGTCCAAGTTCTAGAACAGCACTTGCAGAAGCAGAACTAGAGTATCCAGAAGAGCATTACTCAAAGAGTATTTATGTTTCTTTAAACATTACTAAGTTATCAGTTGAAATTATTCTGAAATTAGAAGAGAAAAATCTAAAAAATAAAGTACTTTCTAATTTAAATAAATTATTTATAGCTATATGGACAACTACACCATGGACCATCCCCGGTAATGAAGCAGTAGCTATCAATCCTATGATAAATTATGTTTTTGCTGAAGATAAAAAAGGTAATTTATATCTTTTTGCTGAAGATTTAATTTCTGAGATTTCTAAGAAACTCGATAGAGAATTTAATGTTTTATTAGATGTAAAAGGTTCAATCCTAAACGGTATCGAGTATAAGCATCCTACAAAAAATAAGTTTTGCAATATTGTAATTGGGGGTGATTATATAACCACTGAATCTGGTACGGGTATCGTTCATACTGCTCCAGGTCATGGCATGGATGATTTTATTGTTGGGAAGAAATATCAATTACCGATAACTTGTATTGTCGATGAAAAAGGAAATTTGAATAAAGATGCTGAAAAATTTTGTGGATTAAATGTTTTAAAAGATGCTAATGATTCGATTATTGAAGATTTGGAGAAAAATAAATTGCTGCTTTTAAAAGAAAAATATAAGCATAGATATCCCTATGATTGGAGAACTAAAAAACCTACAATATTTAGAGCTACTGAACAATGGTTTGCATCTGTAGAAGGATTTAGATCCTCAGCATTGAGAGCAATTGATGATGTTGAATGGATGCCCTTAACAGGGAAAAAAAGAATTTATTCAATGGTTGTTGGGAGAGGAGATTGGTGTATTTCTAGGCAAAGATCTTGGGGAGTCCCAATTCCAGTTTTCTACGAAAAAAAGGGAAAGGAAATATTACTTAATAGTAAAACTATTAATCACATTCAAAATTTATTTCAGGAGCATGGAGCAGATATATGGTGGGAATGGGATGAGAAAGAATTATTGCCAGAGCAGTATCAAGAAGAATCTGATCGTTGGGGAAAAGGTTTAGATACCATGGATGTGTGGTTTGATTCAGGATCTAGTTGGGCCGCAGTTTGTGAGCAAAGGGACGAATTAGAATATCCGGCTGATTTATATTTAGAGGGATCTGATCAACATAGAGGTTGGTTTCAATCTTCTTTGCTAACCTCTGTAGCAGTAAATAATAAACCGCCATATAAAAAAGTTCTAACTCATGGATTCGCATTAGATGAAAATGGTAGAAAAATGAGTAAATCCTTAGGCAATGTTGTTGATCCAAATATCATTATTAATGGTGGCCCTAACCAGAAAATTCAACCTGCTTATGGAGCTGATGTTCTTAGGCTTTGGGTCAGTTCTGTCGATTATTCAGTTGATGTGCCTATTGGATCTAATATTTTAAAACAATTATCAGATGTTTATAGAAAAGTAAGAAATACTGCCCGATACCTTTTAGGTAATATTCATGATTATGATCCAATGGTCGAAAAAATTGATATCGATCAGTTGCCTCTATTAGATCAATGGATGTTAAGCAGATTAGTTGATGTCTCAAATCAAATAACAATGGCTTATGAAAATTATGAATTCTCGAAATTTTTCCAAATATTGCAAAGTTTTTGTGTTGTAGATTTATCTAATTTTTACTTGGATATCGCAAAAGATAGATTATATGTAAGTGCAAAATCTCAGTTTAGAAGAAGATCTTGTCAGTTTGTAATGTCTAAAATAGTAGAAAATTTAGCGGTTTTTATTTCGCCTGTACTTTGTCATATGGCCGAAGATATTTGGCAAAATATTCCATATTCAACCAAAGAAAAATCAGTATTTCAGCGAGGATGGCCAAACTTTCCTGAGTCATGGATTAATCCAGAACTTAATGAACATATTTCTAATCTAAGAAAATTGAGAGTAGAAATTAATAAAGCAATTGAGGTTTGTAGAACTCGGCAAATAATTGGAGCCGCTCTTGAAACGGAGGTTAATTATCTCCCTGAAAATGATATAGTTAAAAATTCTCTTTTTTGGTTAGAAAAATTTGGCAATAAGGAAGTTGATTTATACAGTGATTGGTTGATAGTTTCTAGTTTTAATATAGTTAATAATTTATCTAAGGATTGTTTAATTATCGATGATAATGAACTTGGAAAGATTCAAATTCTCAAAGCTAAAGGAAAAAAATGTGATAGATGTTGGCATTATCAAAATATCAATGTTAAGGGAATTGAAGATACTAATTTATGCAAGAGATGCGCAAATATTATTAATATATAAATAGGCAATTTAAGTCAAATTTCTTTGGTTAAGAAAAAAAGAGTGTTTGTATTTTCTCTTATAATAACTTCAGATCATCTAGTTAAAAGTGCCTCATATAATGTGAACTTTGTAAAATAATGGTCGAATTCTATGACTTGTTTTTCTGAATATATTTCAATTTGGTATATTGTAGAATTATTAAACTCAATGTAAATAATGATGTCTAGCAATTTATTAGAATAATCTCTTAATAGATAAACCTATATTTTTTAAAGTCTATTTGGGATTCTAAAAATTATTTTTTTCTAAATTTCTGATTAATTCAATTTCTGCCATAATTAGAAAAACCTGAATTTCTTCCACTTTTGGGTAGTTTAATAACAGCCCATTGAACTAAACCAAGTATATATATTAATAAAGCAAACAATCCTAAGAATTTTGCAACCGGCTGGGAAAAGCTAGCTCCAAATAAAAAATTAAATAAATTTTTCAAAATTATATATAAATTTGAAGAAGGTTTAAGCCAAAATGCACATTCGGCAGCATTAATAAAAGAAATACAACTTACATTATTTAGACTTTGAACTAAAAAACTTAAGGAAATAAAAGTTAGTGACCACCTCCAAACTTTCGTAGTTGTGGTTAATAAATGAGAAATCCCATACTCTTTTAATTCGTCATTAATATCATTCCAAAACCATACTGATATGGTCATCATTACTGTTGAAATATTTGTAATTAATAAAGCGTAATTGTACTTTCCGATTAAAAGGATGAGGCTAATAAAGAATAGAAGTGATATTTTCCAATAATTAGTTAGAAGCTTTGTAATCGCTTTACTTTTATTTTTTATTGACCAGCATAATAAAGTTAAAGGAATACCTACTATGAAGACTAATGAAAGTTGAAAAGATAGCCAAATGGAAAGCTGATTAAGAATGTTCAAACGTTTTTCTTTTTAACACACATAATTTATTAAACCTCACTCACCTACTTATTAACTTGTTATTGTCATAGTTATGAATAATATGTTTTGTTTATTTCTAGTTAATAAATAATTAAATAATTTTTATGAGACAGCATGTAAATCCCCTCAGTAAAAACTTTCTTGAAATTGATCCAATACCTCCATTATATGAGATTTTTGAAAATCCAAAATCATCTCTTCATTTGGATGTAGGTTGCGCTTCCGGTGATTTTTTATTCGAATTGTCATCAATAAATAAAAATTGGAATTATTTAGGAATTGAAATTAGGGAAAAATTAGTTCAAACTGCAAATTTGAAAATTAAAAATAGAGAATATAAAAATCTATATTTTTCCTTTGGCAATGCTAATAATTTTTTTGAACAGCCTAAAAACAAAATCCTTTTTGATTCAATTAGTAGTATTTCTTTTAATTTTCCTGATCCATGGTTTAAGAAAAAACATCATAAAAGACGGGTAATTCAAAGACAATTTATAAATTTTCTTTCAAATTCAATGAAAAAGAGATCCTTAATTTTTATTAAAACTGATGTAAAAGAGCTTTTCGAATATATGGAACTTACAATATCAGAAAGTATAAAGTTCAAGAAATTAGCTAATAAAGATTTTCAATATAATAAGAGTTTTAATCCCAATAAAATTCAAACTAACAGAGAAAAATATGTATTATTGAATCAACTTAAAGTTTATGAAAGTATCTACATAAAAATTTGATTCATAAATTATTAGATATTTTGTGTATCTTTGTTCGAAGTTCAGTTGTAATTTTTCTTGATAAAGAATCTACTTCTTTTTTATTTTGAGCTTCAACTAATACACGTAAAACAGGTTCCGTTCCACTTGGGCGTATATAAACTCTACAGTCATCCTGTTTAATTGTTGAAAAACTTTCTATACTTTCATTTATAAATTCTTTACATGAATTATTTATATTTTTAAAGTCAAAATTTAAAAGAATATTAGTAAGTTTTTGAGGGTAAGGTAAGAAGCTAGTATTAAGCCAAGATTTTAAACTTGTATTTTTTTTCTTACAGTATTTGGAAATTTGAAGAGCTGTTAATATACCATCTCCACAAAAGTTATTAATTTTTGAGAGTATATGACCTGATTGTTCTCCGCCTAACAAGGCCTTTTTTTCCTTTATTGCTTCAAATATATATTTATCTCCAACTTCAGTTCTATATAAAATCCCCCCAATATTATTCCAAGTTTTTTCAAAACCTAGATTAGCCATTTTTGTTGAGATGATTGTGCTATTGGGGAGTGATTTTTCTTCCAAAAGTTCTCTCCCCCATAGAAAAAGTATATGATCTCCATCTAAGATATTGCCTTTTGAATCAACGCCAATCACTCTATCGGCATCACCATCGAAGCTAAATCCCATATCAGCACCGTGCTCTTGTACGGCTTTAATTAATGGATCTAAACATGTAGAACCACAATTTAAATTAATTTTTAAACCATCTTTTTCATTATTAATCACTTTGACATTAGCCCCAAGTTTCTTAAAAATAATTTCGGCGCAAGTTGTTGCTGATCCATAACAAGTATCTAAAATTATTTTCATTCCTTTTAAATTTTCATCTCCCATACTATCGATTAATCCTTGGTTATAGATATTTAGAAGGTTGTTATTTTTGCGTATAGATTTATTTTTATTGGAAGATAATTTATTACTTTTTGCTCCTTCTATAATCATTTCTATACGATTTTCAAAATTCTTTTTAATTTTTTCTCCATTATCATCAAAAATTTTAATTCCATTAAATTCAGGAGGATTGTGGCTCGCAGAAATCATAATTCCACAACTAAATTTTTCTTTTTTTATCAAAAAAGGAATAGCTGGTGTAGGACAGATTCCTAAATATACAAATTCTTTTCCTGCATCCTTAATACCTCTTGAAATTGCCTCAAAAAGGATTTCGCCACTTATTCTTGTATCTCTTCCAATTAATATTGGGTTATTTGTTCCCGAAATAACTCCTAAAGCATATCCAACTTTATATGCTAGAGAATACGTTATTTCTTTTGCGAATCTCCCCCTGATTCCATCAGTACCAAATATAGATCTCATATTATGATTTAGATAAGTATGAAGCATTTTTTATCTTCACTCATAGTATCAGTTGAATAAAAGTAAAAAGATTAATTTACTCTTTATTTATTTTATTTATATAAAATATGTTTAGTTAAAATTACAAAATGCAATCTGGAAATAAAGAATCATTTTTAAATCTCACTCAAAAGTCGATACTTATATTATTTTTTACTCTTATTTTTTGCTCTTTATTTTTATTTAAAAATCTCATATTTCAACCTAATTTTATTCTGAAGAAATTTGGAGAATTTTCTATTGACCCTGAAATAGCTCTTACAAATAACAAACCTACATTTCTTGAATTTTATGCCGAGTGGTGCGAAGTTTGTAAGGAAATGGCCCCAAAGGTTGCTGATATAAAAGAAAAATATGAAAATGATATCAATTTTGTTTTTCTAAATGTAGATAATCCAAAATGGGAGAAATACATAAGAGATTTTAATGTCAATGGAATACCCCAATTAAATCTTTTTGATGAAGATGCTAATTTAAAAGTTACTTTTATTGGAAAACAAGAAGAAAGCACCATAACGGAATCTTTGGATAATTTAAACGATAATTTTAGTACTAATAAACAAATTCTAAATTCAGAGTTTTCAATAGTAAAAGAAAATAAAAATTATCAGTCTTCTCCAAGAACTCACGGCTAAATTTATTTCCAATTCAATGCTTCAGATACAGAAGGAAAATATTTTATAAATACTTCTTTGCAATCTTCAGCTATGTCCATGTGTTCTTTTTGCGTCCCTTCTTTTGATCTTAATTGTATATAGTGAATCCAAGATCTACATGAACCAGTCATGTAAATTCTTGTCGGTGTAGCTAATGGCATAATAAATCTTGCACATTCCTTTGCAATCCCTGCATTCAGCATTTCTTCATATAAACTTTTTGCCTCTTGAAAATGTGCTGATATTTTTCCTACAAATTTGCTTTTAAGTTCATCAGATATATCATCTATACTATTTTGGCGATTTTTTTTATCTTGTCTTCTTAACTCTGGTAAAGGGATATCATTACTTAGTAAATTAGTTTCTGCGTATCTTTGTGAGAATTCTTGAAAAGTAAATGATCTATGTCTAAGTATTTGAGCAGCTATGCCTCTATTAGTCTCAATTTTCAATGTCATGCATGATTGCTCGAAAACTGACCAGTGCTCATGTTGAATACAATATCTTAATAATCCCGCAAATTTATCATTAGCTTGATTAGAAGGATTAGAAACTCTGGCTATATGAGCCATTGTTTTTTCTGCATCTGGAGTTAATGAAATTAGCTCAACTTTACTCATTTTAAATTTTGGCTAAAGTGACTTGTTCTGGTTGATTCTGATATTTACCTTTCCTGTCTTCATATGTTGTAGAGCAGGGATCGCCCTCAAAAAATAATAGTTGACAAATACCCTCGTTAGCATAAATCCTACAATCCGCTCCTGAACTGTTGCTGAATTCTAATGTAAGATGACCCTCCCATCCTGCTTCAGCAGGGGTTGTATTCACTATTATTCCAAGACGAGCATAAGTACTTTTACCAATACAAATAACAGTGATATTTTCTGGCACTTTCATTTTTTCTAAAGCGACTCCCAAGCCGTAAGAATGAGCAGGTAAAATAAAAAAGTCACCATCTTTGTCTTTATGAAGAATAGTTTTTTCTAAATTATCAGGATTAAACTTCTTAGGATTCATAACAGTTCCTGGTACATGCTTAAAAATTAAGAACTCGTTAGAAGAAAGTCTTAAATCATAGCCATAAGAAGAGCATCCATAACTTAAAACAGCGTTTTTTTTCTGTGAAGGATCTAGATGTCTGACCAAATTGGATTGAAAAGGATTTATCATCCCCTCGGAGGCTTGTTTGTTTATCCAGAGATCATTTTTTAGCATAATTTTTTATGAACGAAGTTCTGTGATTTGGTCAGCCATTAATAACAAATTTTTTGGAATGGATGTACCTGTAAGAATTACATCTCCTGATATAAATCGGTTTTCAAGTGTTGAAATCAAATCATCTTTGCTAATTATGTTCATCTCGACAGCAAGAAAAATTTCATCAAGAATAATTTGATCATAATATCCAGATAATAATTCTTTTTTGCAAAAATCCCATAATTCAATTATGGAACTCTTGATCTCTTTCTCTAGGGTTTTATTACTATTTATATATTCTGACTCGTATTGATCATAAGAATTTGATGATCTTATCCAAGTAAGGTTCCCACAAAGCTTTTGAGCATTTGGAATACCTTGTTTCACACCTCCTTTCATTAATTGCACTAATAGTACTTTTCTACCTAAAGCTGCATTTCTTAACGAATCTCTTATGATTGAAAAATAACTTCCTCTGTATGAAGATTGATAAATTTGAATTTGACCATTTTGATTTACCCTTCTTGATTTAGGGTTTTTATTATTTCTATTTATATTTACAACTTGATCATTACTTGTTGGATAACTATTTAACGAACTAACCACCATTATTTTAGATTAAATTTGTCTATATCAAGTATAATTTGAATTTATATACGCTGCATATAGTGTAATTTTACTTAAAGTATAATCTTAGAAACAAAAGTTTAAACAAATAATAAATTAAAAAAAAAGATAAGAATTGAAAATTGTTACTGTTGATACAAGATATTTTTAGCTGCCTCCTTAAATTTTTTAAAAGTATAGATATTTATGTTGCCTGCTTCTAGAGGATTTAGCCGCTTAACTCCACCACCAAACGGACAAAATACTGTAAATACTGTTGGCGAACGTTTTCCTGTTAATAGAACTTTAATGGAAGTTATTAAAGGACTTGAAGGAGCAAGTACAGAAATGGTTGAGAGATCAAAGACAATATTTTTTCCTGGAGATCCTGCTGAAAGAGTTTATTTAATTAGAAGAGGAGCCGTTAGGTTATCAAGAGTTTACGAATCTGGAGAAGAAATTACAGTTGCCTTGCTAAGGGAAAATAGCCTTTTTGGAGTTTTATCTCTTTTAACTGGTCATAGGTCTGATCGTTTTTATCATTCGATAGCTTTTACAAGAGTTGAAATGATTACAGCTCCTGCAAATTCTGTTTTGAGAGCGATTGAAGCAGATGCTTCCGTTGGCCTTTTACTATTGCAAGGACTTTCAAGTAGGATTTTACAAACAGAAACTATGATAGAGACACTAACACATAGAGATATGTCATCTCGTTTAGTAAGTTTTCTGATGGTTTTGTGTAGAGATTTTGGAGTAGCAAGTGAAAAAGGTATTACAATAGATCTAAGACTTTCGCATCAAGCTATAGCAGAAGCGATTGGTTCTACTAGAGTAACTATTACAAGATTATTAGGCGATTTGAAAGATTCAGGATTACTAAATATTGAAAGAAAAAAAATTACAGTTTTTGATCCAATAGCACTTGCAAAAAGATTTAATTGATACTTAATCGATTAATTCTCTATTATGTTATTAACGAGTAAATAAAGATATTGTGTCTGGTTGGCTTTTTATTATTTTCTTATTACTGCTTGGAGGTTTAATCTCAACATTAGGAGATTTATTGGGTTCTAAGATCGGTAAAGCTAGATTTAGTGTTTTAAAGTTAAGACCAAAAAAAACGGCAATTTTAATTACAATTTTGACTGGAAGCTTAATCAGTGCTTCATCATTGTTTTTAATGATATTAGTAAATAGACAATTAAGGGTTGGACTATTTAGGTTAGGTGATTTACAGAAAAAGCTTCTTGAAAGTAAACAAGTTTTAATACCATTAAAACGAGAAAGAGAAACACTAGAAAATAAAATAATAGCAAAAGAGACAGAATTTAAACAATTAGAGAGGAAAATAATTGCATTAAGAAGTGGAAAATTTGTAATAAGAAGTGGGCAATCTTTAATTATTTCAGAGATTAATTCATCTAAGATACAAGATATTAAATCTCAAATAGAAACAATCATTATAAATGCAAATAGATATACTCATAAGATAGTTAAACCAAAAACTAAACAGATAAAAAATATATTATTATTACGAAAAAATCATATTGAAGAGATGCAAAATACTATCTTAAAAGGTGGTAGTTGGGTAGTTAATATAAAATCTGTAAGGAATGTTTTAATCGGGGAAAATTTTGTCTATGCTTTTCCTGAGATAATAGAAAATAAAATAATAGTTAGAAAAGGAGAAAAAATTACTAAAATTGATTTCAAACAAAAAGATTTTAATAAAAAAGATTTTAATGATAAGGTTAATTTCTTAATTTCTTCTAGTTTGGCAGAAATCAAGAGAAGAGGTTCACTTACAAATGAAATTAAATTGAGAAGTGATTCTGTAAAAGAATTAAGAAACTTCTTAAATAAAAATGATAAAACAAATTTTGAATTAGAAGTCGTCTCTCTGGTTAATAGTAAAACTGCTCAACCCGTAATTGTTGAATTAAATATAAATTATCCAGAATCTTAGATGTCTAGAGTTATAGCGATTGATCCTGGCATATCAAAATGTGGAGTAATATTAGCTGATATATATGAAAAAAAAGTTTATGAAGCAATAGTTATTAAAAGTAATCTACTTTTGAAATATGTTCAGAAAAAATATCAGAAAGAAAATAATCTTCAGTTTTTAATTGGTAATGGAACAAGTTGTAACAACTATATAAAAGATTTAAAGCAGATCGCACCTAATCTTATTATTGCGGAAGAAAAAAATTCAACTTATAGAGCGAAGCAAAGATATTTTGAAATTTTTCCTTTATTAGGCATAAAATGTTTTTTGCCAAGAGAGATATTTATTTTAAATAAAAATTTGGATGCATTAGCTGCATTAATTATTATGGAAGATTACTTTGATATCAAAGTCGAAGATAGTAAAAAAATAGATACTAAAACTTGGCAGAAATAGTAAATTTATATTCACTTCCTGCTTCAAGATCGTAATCTTTCTTCAAAAGAAATCTCAATAATGAATCTTCAATTAATGCTCTACCTAAAGGAGGTTTTACAAATAACATCCCTTTACCAAATGACCATGTGAAGTACCACTTAAAATCGCTTGCTTCAACAACACCTTTTACTTCTTTTTTTGTGAAACAGTATTCTTTTACACTTAAATGTGCTGTTGTTTCAGGTTTCGCTTTCATTTATTATTTCTTTTCTCTATAGAAAGAATTTAATTCATTAATAATATAATCTTCATTCTTAGTATTTAATTTAGTGAGTGATTCGATTAATTGTTTATAAACTTTATCTAAGGTTGAACTTTCTTTTGAAGTAATATTTCCCAAGACATGAGAAATAGTATTGAAGTTTTTGGTTTTTTCATTAATTGGGGGCGAACCTATTCCTATTCTTATCCTATTGAAATTTTCAGTCTGTAATTTGTTAATGATATCTTTAAGACCATTATGTCCTCCAGAACTTCCTTTTTTTCTAAATCTAATTTTACCCAAAGGTAGATCAATATCATCAACTATTATAAAAAGCTGAGACAAATCAATTTTGTACCAATCCACTATTGCCCTAACAGCGTCTCCACTATTATTCATAAACGTATTTGGCATAAATAATCTATAAGTAGAATTATTTATTTTTAATTCTGAATACCAACTTTTTAGCTTATTTTTTAAAGTAAATTTTGAATCATATTTTTCAGAAAAATTTTCAAGTAGTAAAAATCCAATGTTATGTCGATTTTTGAGATATTCTTTCCCTGGATTACCTAAACCAATTATAAATTTCTCACTACTGCTCATTGTTGAAATTTTATATTTGAGTTTTTGAAATTATAAAATAGAAAATTATTAAGTTTTCAGAAATGTTTATGAGAGCACAAAATAATAGAATAAGATTTTTTCTAAAATAAAATCTAGGTGCAATTTACGGCTTGAAATATATTTACACTAAAAATTGATCAAAATAAAAATAAAGTAATCTAATTCCCATTCCAATCTACTGAGAAGCCCTGTAAGAGTAGTGATTGATTATAAATTTGTAATAGGATGACAAGGAAAACTAATAAAAGTAAACCTATTACAGTCATGATAGGAACAGCTCCCCATCCAGGAACCACTTTCCCTTGACCTGAATTTCCAATAGCTTTCAAAAGAGTTCCTAATGCAGTTTTTTGGCCCATAGTAATTTCTCTAAATCGAATATATTTCGCTATTGTATAAGAATTAATACATAAATTGTTCACAAACTTACCAAAATTGATGCAAACTTTATCATCCGCCCCAGATCCAGCTGTTTCTGTAGCAGTTACAATCCTTGCTTTACTCTTGGCTTTAACAGGTTTTGGACTATGGACAGCTTTTGGTCCTAAAGCAGCAACATTAACTGATCCCTGGGATGATCATGATGATTAACTTTGGTATTTTTAGGTTTTAATTTCCTCGAAAGTATTTCAAAATTTACCAAAAATACAAAAAGTAAACCAATTATCATAAATTAAATATAAATTTAATAGGATATAGTCCTGTCAGCACTCGAAATCTATGCTTGCCCTTAAAATTTCTGTTTACACTATCGTCTTTTTCTTTGTTGGAATATTTTTATTCGGATTTTTAGCAAGTGATCCTACAAGAACCCCAAATAGAAAAGATTTAGAAAGTCCACAGGATTAATTTTCTTATTTAATGTGCCCATCATTTTGAATATTAGAAATCTTATAAAATCCGTATTATTTGTTTCTTCGTTAATAAACCTATCTCCTCCATTAAGATCAACTGGCTTTCCCCCTAATGAAGCAGATTACCAATTTAAATTAAATAAAAATATTCGTTTTAAGAAAATATCACCTGCGATCCTAATAGATTCTCAAAATAATTCATTTCAAGAATTTAAATATAATTTGAGAAAAAAATCAGAAGGGGAAAATCTTAAAAATCTTAGAAATGATATTTCATTACTTCTGGCAAGCTTTAGTAATAACAAAAAAGAGTTATTGATCCAATCTGAAATTCAATCTGAAAAAAATAATATCTTGCATGCTGAGGGTAATGTTCTCGTTTCTCTTAAGGGAAATATTCTAAAATCAGATAGCATTGTTTATGATAAAAAGAACAAAATTATAATTGCTGAAGGAAATGTTTCCTTGAATGTAGGGGAGCAAATCTTCAAAATGGTTAGCTTAGAATACGATTTCAATAATAAAAAAGGATATTTGATAGATGTTAAAGGATTAATAAAGACAGATAGTCTTATTGATGATTTATTTGCTAATTTTGAAAGTTCAGCTGTTAATAAAATTGAATTTGTAGATCACCTAAAAAAGCAAAAAGTTTTAAATACCCCATACAAGGTTCATAATTGGATATTTACTACAGATAAAATAGAAATTGATGGAGATAAATGGAAGAGTGAAAAAGCAATTTTTACTAATGATTTACTTGAATTAAATCAAGTAAAAATAGTGATTAATTCACTTGAAGCTTATTCAATCAAAGAAGACTTAAGATTTAACTCATCATTAAATTATTTAATTTTAGATGATAAAGTTTCAATTCCATTCTGGATAGGAGATAGAACTATACAAAAATCAGGGCAAGATTTTGGAGCTACCAACACTTGGAATATAGGATATGAAAATTTAGATAAAGATGGTTTTTTTATTACGAGAAAACTTAAATCAATAAATTTGATTGACGATTTTGTTCTTAATTTAAAGCCTCAATTTTTAATTCAACGTGCACTTAATGGCAATACAAAAAGTTTTGTTGAGAAGGGAGATTCAATAACTGGAGATAAGGTAAAAAGAGATACGTCATTTACCGATTATTTCGCTCTTGAAACCAAAATAAATGGGCCAATAAATAATTGGGATTTGCAAATTGAAAAACAAATAAATTCTTTTGACACCGATAAATTTTCCGATGCTTTTAGATTAAAAACGATATTGAGCAAAAAAATTAATTTTTTAAATTCAGAATGGGATAAAAGTATATATGCAGTTTATAGAGAAAGAGTTTGGAATGGTTCATTAGGTGAAGCTGAAATTTATGCAGGTTACGGTTCAAGATTAGAAAAACAAAATAATTGGGAAGTTAATGGTATTAATAAGACTGAAGTATTTTCTTTGGGTTTAGCAGATTTAAAAGGGGAAGAGTTAAATGGTAAAAATTTGGTCACTAGTATCAAAGGTAATTTATTTTATTCATTAGATCAAAAAATACCAATAACAGTTGATACGCCTAAAAACAAATTTATTGATAGTTCTTTTAATTATATTTCTGAACCAATAACTAATGGATTAAGTTTTAATACGAGAATAGCAGCCTCATATTCTCTATACGATAATGACAATCATCAAGAGTATATAGGCTTAGGTGTGGGCCCAGAACTGATTCTGGGTGAATTCAAAAATAAAACTTTTGACTATACACGAATTAGTATTTTTCCTTTTTATAAAATTAAAAGTGGAGATAGTATTTTTAAATTTGATCAGATTTCTGACAAATTCACCTTAGATATTGCTTTTGACCAACAAATATTTGGGCCACTAATTCTTAAAAGTAATGGGAGACTAAATTTAGATAATGATTCTGAAGATTATGGCGAATTTGTAAATTCTAAAATCTCATTAAATTGGAAGAAAAGATCCTACGAATTAGGAATCTTTTACCAACCTCATAATGAAGCAGGAGGAATTAACTTTACTTTGTTTGGTTTTGAATAATTAAAAGGAATTAGAATTGAAACTTATATAGGGTAAATCATTTAATTTTTTTTCAATTAAACCTTCATTATCAAGTAATTTTGTAGTGGCATCCCATTCGCCAGATAAAAACATTTTTTTTGAAGTTTCTTTTATTTCAAGGTTAAATTCTAAATCTTTAGATATTGCTTTAGAATTTAAGAGATCAATTTTCAAGAATAAATCTTGTTTACTTATATATTTCTGGATTTTTTTTATAGAGGACTTTGAAAGAGTAAAGCATGGAATGCCAATAGCAATACAGTTACTGTAAAAAATATCAGCAAAACTTTCTCCAATTATGGATTTTATTCCCCATCTAATCAATGCTTGGGGGGCATGCTCTCTACTTGATCCGCACCCAAAATTACTATTTACAATAAGTATCGAAGCATCCTTATTAGCATATAAATCAAAGGGGTGTTTCCCTTTAAGAGTTTTACGATCATCTTCAAAAACAGATTCACCTAACGAATCAAAATCAACACATTTTAGGAATCGAGCAGGAATAATTCTATCAGTATCGATGTCGTCTCCAATTAATGAGATACATTTCCCACTTATTTTTGAAAACTCTCCTACTGGTGGTTTGAATTTACTCTTCATTTTCTAAAGAAAATTTCTTACATCACTTACTTTCCCTGTGATGGAGGCAGCCGCGACCATAGCAGGGCTCATAAGAAGTGTTCTTCCATTGGGAGATCCTTGTCTTCCTTTGAAATTTCTATTGCTAGAGCTAGCACTTATTTGATTCCCTATAAGTTTGTCTGAATTCATCGCTAAACACATAGAACAACCTGGCTCTCTCCATTGAAAACCTGCATCTATAAATATCTTATCAAGACCTTCCTCTTTTGCTTCTTTGGCGACTTTCTCTGATCCTGGGACTACGAATGCTTTTACATTATTTGCCACTTTTTGATTCTTTAATACTTTTGCTGCAACTCTTAAATCACTAATCCTACCATTTGTACAACTACCAATAAAACAAACATCAATTGGTGTATTTTTAATTGATTTTCCAGGCTTGAAGCCCATATATTCATAAGCCTCTTCTGCTATAAATTGGTCATTTGGATCGATCTCTTTTAAAGAAGGAATTTTTTGATTTATTCCTATACTTTGCCCTGGAGTAATTCCCCATGAAACTGTAGGTTCAACTTTGGAAGCATCTAACTTGATCACATCATCATAAATAGAATCATTATTACTTTGTAATGATTTCCACCACTTAATAGCACGATTCCAATTTTTATTTTGAGGAGAGCATAACCTATCTTTAATGTAGCTAAAGGTTTTTTCATCAGGATTCATGTAACCACATCTTGCCCCTCCTTCAATAGACATATTGCATATAGTCATTCTCTCTTCCATTGATAATGCACTTATAGCAGGACCTGCAAATTCATAGGCATACCCTACACCTGCTTTGACCCCAAGCTGACTAATAATATGCAGTATTAAATCTTTAGCATAGATGCCAGTTGATAATTTATTTTCACACCAAATTTGTCTAACTTTAAGTTTGTTCATTGCAATCGTTTGACTTGCAAGTACATCTCTTACTTGGCTTGTACCAATACCAAAAGCAATTGATCCAAAGGCTCCATGAGTTGATGTATGAGAATCTCCACAAGCAATAGTCATCCCAGGCTGTGTAAGTCCAAGTTCTGGAGCTACTACATGAACAATTCCCTGTTTGCCACTACCAATATTAAAAAATTTAATATTATGCTCTGCACAATTGTTTTCCAAAGTTTTAATCATTTGTTCTGCAAGATTATCTTTGAAAGGCCTGCTTTGATTATCCGTTGGAACAATATGATCAACCGTGGCAACAGTTCTATTTGGGAATTTCACCTTTAAATTTTTATCCTTTAAAGCTCCGAATGCCTGTGGGCTTGTAACTTCATGAATAAGATGAAGACCGATAAAGATTTGATCCGAGCCACCAGGAAGATTTGCGACTTTATGTAAATCCCAGACTTTATCAAATAAGGTATCTTTACTCAATTTGCAAAAAAGTTACTTACTTTTAGATAATAAGATTAATCTAAGACTGTTTAAACACACATTTACACTTAGTCTTTGAATTTCGATTCTATTTCTGGTTTTCCCAAATATTTTTTTGATATTAGTAATTTGATTATTTGGACCAACAATTGAAATATGAACCAATCCAATTGGCTTGTTTTTACTACCTCCACTAGGACCCGCAATGCCACTAATTGCAATTGCCCAATCAGAATTTAATTTTTCTTTTGCATTAATTGCCATATTTTGAGCAACTTCTTCAGATACAGCACCATATCTTTTTATAAGATTTTCGGGGATATTTAATAACGATTGTTTTATTTCATTACTGTAGGAAATAATACTACCTTTAAATACTTGAGATGATCCCGCTATTGCTGTAATAGAAGAAGATAAAAGACCTCCAGTACAAGATTCTGCAAAAGCCAGAGATTCTTTTCTTTTTATTAATTCCTTTATTAATATGCTTGATAAATCATCATAATTTTCACTAAAAATAAATTTTGAAAATCCTTTTTTTAATTCTTCTTTAACGGGTTTAATTATTTTTTTTGCTTCTAATTCATTTTTAGCCCTTGCTGTTATTCTGAGCTTCACTTCTCCTAAATTCGCATATGGTGCGACAGTAGGATTTTTTAGTTTTAAAAGGTTTTCAATTTTTTCCGAAATAGCAGTTTCACCTATCCCTGAAAATTTAAGTGTACTTGAGAAAAATATATAACCATCTGAAAAATTATTTTTTAAATAATTAACAGCAGTTTCTTTCCACATTTCTTTCATTTCACTTGGTACTCCGGGAAAAGTCAAGATTGTAAAACCCTCTATTGGTTCCCATATCATTCCAGGAGCAGTGCCTCTGGGATTATCAATAATTTGAGCATCTTCAGGAAAAAAACACTGTTTTTTTAAACTGGAATTATTTATCTCTGACCCTGAAAGTGAAAGTTTTTCTTTAATTTGATCCCATAAATATTCTCTTTCAACAAGAGAGGCATTAAATGAATTTGCAATTGATTCAGTTGTTAAGTCATCTTGAGTAGGACCCAGACCTCCTGTTATGATGAGTAAATTACTTCTTAAAGATATTTCTTTAACTATTTGACTGATCCTTTTGGCATTATCTCCAATAGTTGATTGCCTGAAATGATTAAGTCCTAATGATGATAATTCTTCGGAAATCCACTGAGCATTAGTGTTTACTATATTACCCAAAAGTAATTCAGTTCCTATAGAAAGAATTTCAACTCCTTTAGAGCGAGGATCATTTAATTGATGGTTCAAGTTTACCTTCATAGAGAGGAAAACGACTACATAAAGTTAATACTCTTTCCTTGCATTTTTTTTCTATTAACAAATCATCAGGATTGAGTAATCTATCAGCGATGATTTCTCCTACTTCAATAAATTCTTGATCATTAAAACCCCTAGTAGTTAATGCAGCTGTGCCTAATCTCAACCCACTTGTGACAAAAGGGGATTCTGGATCAAAAGGAACAGTATTTTTATTTGCTGTTATATTTACTTCACTTACAAGCAAGTCAGCCACCTTACCTGTCATATTAATACTTCTCAAATCTAGTAAAACAATATGATTATCGGTACCTCCACTAACAATATTTATACCTCTTTTGATTAAAGTTGAAGATAGAACTTTTGCATTATTAATGACTTTTTTTGAGTAACTAATAAAGTTGGGCTGTAAAGCTTCTCCAAAAGCCACAGCTTTAGCTGCAATAATATGCTCTAAGGGACCTCCCTGTGTTCCGGGAAATACAGATTTATCAAATTTTTTCCCAAATTCTTTATCTTTACATAGAATTAATCCTCCTCTTGGACCTCTCAAGGTTTTATGTGTTGTAGTTGTTACCACATCACAATATGGAATTGGATTAGGGTGAAGTTTACTAGCTACTAGTCCAGCTATATGAGCAATATCAGCCATTAGAAAAGCTCCAACCTCATCAGCGATTATTCTGAATGATTCAAAATCAATTATTCTTGGATAAGCAGAGTATCCGCAAATAATCAGTTTAGGTTTTGTAGCTAAAGCAATTTCTCTTATGGCATTAAAATTTAATTTATTAGTTTCTTTATCAACTCCATAGTGCACGGCATTAAACCACTTTCCGCTCATATTTACGGGCGATCCGTGCGTTAAATGGCCGCCGTGGGATAAATCCATTCCTAGAATTGTATCCCCAGGCTTTAGTAAACTTAAAAAAACAGCTGCATTTGCTTGCGCTCCACTATGAGGTTGAACATTAGCCCATTCTGCATCAAAAAGTTGTTTAGCCCTATCGATTGCGAGTTCTTCAATCTCATCAACAAATTCACAACCACCATAATATCTTTTTTGAGGAAGACCTTCTGCATATTTATTTGTTAAAACAGAACCTTGAGCCTGCATTACTGCAATTGATGCAAAATTTTCACTTGCGATTAATTCAAGATGAGTTTCTTGTCTATTTTTTTCTGAATTAATTAATTTAAATATTTTTGGATCACTTTCTTTAAGATCTTGAAGAATATTCATTAAAATAATGGAAGTTACAACATAAATATAAACGATATTTTAAAGGAAAATATAAAAAAAATATTTGATAATTTTGTAACGCGCCTGGAGAGATTCGAACTCCCGACACCCTGATCCGTAGTCAGGTGCTCTAATCCACTGAGCTACAGGCGCATATTTATGTAATATCTCTGGTCTTGGGTCTCTTAGTCAACTAGATTTCAGTTAAACTACTTATTATTAACAATCTTAACTTGATAATTATGCCTATTAAATGGTATGGCAATGGTGATTCAGAAGATCCTACTTACAAACATTTTTCTCGAATAGTAAATTTTGTTATTCATTGCATGATATTTACTGCTGTTTTGAGTGGAACTTGGCTTTTTAAAGAGATCAAACATGACTTGGTTTTTTTTAATAACTTTGCAATTACATGGGCACTAATTCTTTCATCACATTTGCTTTTCGTCTTTATAAAAAAACCTAAGGATTATAAAAAACAATCAACTTAGGTTTAAAATTATGGCTTCTAAGATGCAAATAAGTGATTTAGAAAATCTTATTTCGGAAAAAATATTTATAAAAATAGAAAAATGGAATCTTTATCTTGGAGACGCCGGTTTGGCTAGGGATCTTGCTATTGAATGTGTTAGTAATTTTAATAAAGGCTGCAAAGAGGCTGCGAAATTGAGCTTAAATAAAATTAAAGTTAAGATTGGTGATGGTAAAGAAACAATTCCTTTAAATAGCTTGGTTACTTCATCACAAATATCTGATTTAGAAGAAATTCTTGATAATTTATAAGAATGATCAATTGCTCTTAAATACATTTTTTAATTTATTTACCCCAAATAATTTTGTTATCATGAAATAAATTATTGAGAATATTAAAAACCCCATTATCAATGTCGCTAAATTCAAAATGGTTGAGTTATGTGCCTCGATATTTTTAATAAATGGATAGCATAGAGTGCTTGAAATTAAGCATGATAATGAAATAAGGGCAATTTTTTTTAATAAAACAATTTTTGGTAAATTTATTTTATATTTTTCAAAACTATTGAAAAGAAAAACACATATAATCGCGTTAACTATTCCTGAGGATAGGATTATGCCAATAACTCCAAAATTATAGGGGAATAAATTTTTAACATCATTAATTGGAGCTCCAATTAAAAACCAATCAAAGAAAATATTTAGTATTATTCCTGCTAAAGATAATTTAAAAGGTAAATCAGGTTTTTCAATTAAATAGTAAGTTCTAACTAATAAATCTCTGTAAAGATAAAAAGGAATTCCCACAGCATAGGCAATTAAAATATTTTTTACTAAAAATACGGCTTCGTAATTAAAAACTCCTCTTTGAAAAACAAATTGCACAATTTGATTATTAAACGTGATAAAAAAACCAGTTAAGAAAAAAGTTGTTAAGAAACAGTATTCTATGCCTGATATTAAACTTTTTTCTAAATTATTTTTCTCTTTACTACTTTTGAATTTGGATAACTTTGGAAGTAGTGGAAGAATCAAAGAGCTTGATAAGACTCCAAGTGGTGCTTGAATAAGAAAATTACCATAAGCTAGTCCTGCTGCTGCACCTTGAAATCCTGAAACAAAAAACATATCAATAAAAACATTTATTTGCCCTAGACCTGATGAAATCGATGCTGGAGTAAATAATTTAAAAATTCTTTTCTCTTCATCATTAATTGAAAGCCAAGCTGATTTGAATCTAAATAAGCCTATCTTATGAATTTCCACGCATTGAATAGCAAATTGTATGAAAGTACCTGTTAAGGTTGCTATTGCTAATAATCCTGAATAAAACAAATAATTAGAATTTGTATTCTGAAGATTTAAAATCCAACTAATTGAAATGAATAAAATTATTACCAGACTTGTGATAGCAGGACTTATGCTTGATATGAAAAATTTATTTCTGGAATTTAAAGCTCCAAAACTTAAGCCTATAAAACCAGAAAGAGGAATACAAGGAGTTAGGATTCTTAATTGGTAAGATGCAATAGTTTTAGCTTCAGCATTTAAATTTGGAGCTATTAAATTTATGAGAAAACCCGAATTAAAATATACTATTACTCCTAGAATAAAAAATAATAAAGTTATTTTAATACTTACTTTTGTCAGGACAACTGCCCCGTCTCTTCTATTTAGTGGAGTAAGTACTGCAACTACAGCATTATGTAATGGGCCATTAATTCCACCAATAATAATAAGTAAAAAACCTGGGATTATGTAAGCGTAATTAAATGCGTCATATATTACTCCAATTCCAAAGGCGGCAGCTATAAATATTTGTCTTAGAAAACCTGCTAATTTACTTAAAGATGTAGCAAACGAAATTGAAACCACGTTATTTTTAAAATACGAATGCATGTGAAATGTGATATTGATTAAAACTTTTTCAAGAAGATTTGGATTCCATTATATTTTGTTTTTAATGTACTTGAAATTTTATGAAGAATCGAATAATTGAATTCGAACCATTAGTTGAAGGCGTCTTAATTAAAAGATACAAAAGATTTCTTGCAGATATTCAAATTGATAATGGAGAAATAGTTACTGCCCATTGTGCTAATACAGGTCCAATGAAGGGACTTTTAAAAGAGGGAGCTCAAGTAAGGATTAGCTTTTCGTCGTCTACTTCAAGAAAGCTATCTTGGACTTGGGAACAAGTAAAAGTATCAGGAGCAAATAACGAAGAAGTTTGGGTTGGGATAAATACATTATTTGCTAATAAATTGATTAGAAAAGTTATTGAACAAAACTTACTTAAAGATAAACTCGGTGATATAGCTAAAATCAAGTCCGAAGTCCCTTACGGTAAAGATAAGAAAAGCAGAATTGATTTTCTTTTAACTCCAAAATCTTCAAATCCTGATAATCGTAACATTTATATCGAGGTTAAAAATACCACTTGGACAAAAAATAATGTAGCTCTTTTCCCTGATACTGAGACGAAAAGAGGACAAAAACATTTAATAGAATTAAAAGCTTTAATTCCTGAAAGTAAAAGTGTTTTAGTGCCTTGTATTACGAGGAAAGATGTAGATTATTTCTCTCCTAGCGATGATGCAGATCCATTGTACGGAAAGCTTTTTAGAGAATCAACTAATGCAGGTATGCTTTTAATTCCATGTTGTTTTGAATTCCATCAAGACCATATAACTTGGAGTGGATTTAGACCTTTGAAATTAGCGTAATAAGATAGTGAATTTTGATTTAATTTAGAAAATCTTTCAATTTAACAAGAATTTTTTAATGTGCAACTATTAAATTGGTATAAACGACTACTAGACATACATAAGTTTTCTGAGCAAAATTATATATGAAAGGAAACAGGACCTCCTGTTTTTTTGCAGACTAATTTTTTATTTATGACCACTGCTTTGCAAACGCCTCAAAGGCGCTCTAGGTCCAAATTACAAGATGCAAGTCTTGTTAATGGACCTATGCTCCTTTTGAGGAGTATTCGTGGATTCAGTTCAAACCGCTCAATGTTGTGGCTTGCGACTGTTCCTCTAGCTTTGTTTGGTTTAGGTATTTTTAATCTTTCAGCTCATGCAGCTGATCTACCTGAGTTGAATGCAGCTTTTCTTGCTAACAATTTATGGCTTTTGATCGCTACCATTTTAGTGATCTTCATGAACGCCGGTTTCGCTATGGTTGAAGCAGGTATGTGTCGGTCTAAAAACGCCGTTAACATACTCGCCAAAAACCTTTTCGTATTTGCTTTAGCTGTAACCTCCTATTGGTTTATTGGCTACTCGCTTATGTACGGAGGAAGTGTTGCTGACGGTTGGCTATATTTTGGAGGCCTATTTTTTGATCCAACAGTAACTGCTGATATGGTTACTGACGCTGGATTAGTTCCAACAGTTGATTTCTTATTCCAGTCTGCATTTGCAGGTACTGCAGCTACTATCGTTTCAGGACTTGTTGCTGAAAGAGTTAAATTTGGTGAATTCGTTGTTTTTGCGATTGTATTAACAGCTTTTATTTATCCAATTGCCGGAAGCTGGAAATGGAATGGTGGATGGCTTGATTCTCTTGGTTTCGTTGACTTTGCAGGTTCTTCAATTGTTCACTCAGTTGGAGCATGGGCAGGTTTAGTAGGAGCTATGCTTCTTGGACCAAGAATTGGTAAATACTCTGATGGGAAACCTCAGGCTATGCCTGGACATAATATGGCTATTGCCACATTAGGTGCTTTGATTCTATGGATAGGTTGGTATGGATTTAATCCTGGTTCTCAACTTGCAATGGATCAATGGGTTCCATATGTTGCTGTAACAACAACTCTTGCAGCAGCAGCTGGTGCTATCGGTGCAACTATTGTTTCTACCTTAACTTCAGGGAAGCCTGATCTAACCATGATCATCAACGGTATTCTTGCTGGTTTAGTAAGTATTACCGCAGGTTGTGGTGATATGACACTTGCAGGAGCTTGGTTCGCCGGATTAGTTGGTGGAATTATCGTTGTATTTTCTGTTGCAGCTCTTGATGCAGCTGAAATTGATGATCCTGTTGGCGCGTTCTCTGTTCACGGAGTTTGTGGTGTATGGGGTACTCTAGTTATTGGACTTTGGGGAACTGCAGTTCAAGGAGATGGAGCAGGTATGGGATTGTTCAATGGTGGTGGAATTACTCTACTTCTTGTTCAAGCTCTTGGTGCCGCAGCTTATGCTATTTGGACACTTGTTACATGTTGGATCGCTTGGTCTGTAATCGGAGGATTATTCGGAGGAATTCGTGTATCTGAAGAAGAGGAGACTCAAGGTTTAGATATCTCAGAGCATGGAATGGAATCTTATCCAGACTTTGCATCTGCCAAATAAACTTATTTAAATAAAATTAAAGAGATCTGACTTATGTCAGGTTTCTTTTTTTTTGCAAAAAATTATTAAAAATGTTGTAATATCAAAAATATGGATACTCAAGCTTTTAGAAAATCCCTTCATCATTCGGAAAGGTATAACCGAAGAGGTTTTGACTCTCCTACTAAAAGAGCTAAAGCATTAGAAGAAGCTTACCAAAGTGATTTAATAACTTCAATTAGAGATAATAGTTTTACGTATACAAAAGGTAGATTAAATATTAAATTAGCCAAAGCATTTGGGTTTTGTTGGGGAGTTGAAAGAGCTGTTGCTATGGCTTACGAAACCAGAAGACATTATCCTAATGAGAATATTTGGATAACAAACGAAATAATACATAACCCATCAGTTAATGATCATTTAAGAAAAATGAATGTTAAATTTATTTCAGCAAAAAATGGTATTAAAGATTTTTCTTTAGTGTCCAATGGAGATGTGGTAATCTTGCCTGCTTTTGGTGCGACTGTCCAAGAAATGAAACTTCTTCATGAAAAAGGTTGTCATATAATTGATACAACTTGCCCTTGGGTTTCTAAGGTATGGCATACGGTAGAAAAACATAAAAAGCATACTTTTACCTCTATTATTCACGGTAAATTTAAACATGAAGAGACTCTTGCTACTAGTTCATTTGCTGAAAAATATCTTGTGGTACTTGACCTTGAAGAAGCAAATTACGTTTCTGAATACATTTTGGGTAGAGGGAATAGAAATGAGTTTCTTAATAAATTTGCTAAAGCTTTTTCTGATGGATTTGATCCAGATAAAGATTTAGATAGGGTTGGAGTTGCTAATCAAACTACGATGTTGAAAAGCGAGACAGAAGAGATAGGAAAAGTTTTCGAAAAAACAATGCTTAATAAATTTGGGCCAGAAAAATTAAATAGTCACTTTTTAGCCTTCAACACTATTTGTGATGCTACAGAAGAAAGACAAGATGCAATGTTTTCATTAGTTGATGAAGATTTAGATATCCTTGTGGTAATAGGTGGATTTAATTCTTCAAATACAACTCACCTGCAGGAAATAGCTATAAATAAAAATATTTCTTCTTTTCATATTGATACACCTGAAAGGATTTCAGTTCAGGAAAATTCTATTCACCACAAACCACTTAAATCTGAAATGATTTTAAAAAAGAATTTTCTTCCTGGGGGGGAAATCAAAGTAGGTATTACCTCTGGAGCTTCTACTCCAGATAAGATAGTTGCGGATGTTATTGAAAAATTAATAGCAATCGCAAAATAAATATTAATATTTCCGATTAGTTTTAACTTTATTAATTACATATTAACTAAAGATCTACATTATTATCTAGAATAATCAAAAATTAACGAAGTATGGAAGACAAAACACAATCGAATCAAAATCAAACAACCAAAATGAATGCTTCAAAGGCTCCTCAAAAGGTCGAGGTTGTTGTGGCTAATCCTTCAAATTCTGAAGTAAATATATTAGGAGAATTATCTATTTTTATTCTAAGGATTGGCTTTAGTGTTTTGATGATTCATCATGGCTTAGAAAAGCTTCAAGATCCTCAAGGATTTGGAGAATTTGTTGTGGGTAAATATTTTCCATTCTTACCAGGTGATCCTGTCCTTTGGACCTATGGAGCTGCTATTACTCAATTAGTATGTCCATTAGGATTAGCTTTAGGAGTTTTTGCAAGACTATGCTCACTTGGTCTCTTCTCTACGATGGCTTTTGCAGTTTATTTTCACCTATTAGATACTGGTTTGGAAGGATTCCCACTAGCAGTAGTTGAAGGTCATAATTATGCTTTTGAGCTTTCTTTTATATACGGAGCTATTTCTCTTTATTTTTTATGTGCAGGTCCAGGAAGGTTAGCTTTACTTCGTAAGACAAACAAAATTACTTATTATCCAAAAACAAATTGACTTAATGAAGAAAATGCCTTCTTTTTGTAAATATCATAGAAATTCCCTTTGAATTACACATTTCAATACTTTCCTCATCCCTTATACTACCTCCTGGTTGAATAATAGACCTTATTCCATACTTATCTGCAAGTTCTACTGTATCTGCGAATGGGAAAAAACCATCACTAGCTAAAACTGCTCCTAAACTATTTTCTTTAGCCGCTTCTAAAGCTATTTTTGAAGCACCAACTCTATTCATTTGTCCAGCTCCGATACCAAGAGTTTGTTGATCTTTTGCAATCACAATGGCATTGGATTTTACATGTTTGCAAATTTTCCAGGCAAATTTCAAATCTAAATACTCTTGGTCACTTGGAGTATTTTCTGTTACTGAAATCCAACTTTCAGTTTTTTCTTCACTATTATCAGTGTCTTGAACGAGTAATCCTCCCATTATTGATTTAGTAGAATTTCGGTTATTTTTTGGGATTTGATCTTTTGAAAACTTTAAAATTCTTAAATTCTTTTTGATTTTTAAAATTTCTAAAGCCTCTGCATCAAAAGATGGAGCTACGACACATTCTAAGAAAATATCTTTGAGTTTAATTGCAGTTTCAATATCCACATTGGAATTAAAAGCAACTATTCCTCCAAATGCACTAACTGAGTCACATTTCAAAGCATTTAAAAATGCTTTAGAGGCTGAATTACTTATAGAAGCACCACAAGGATTATTATGTTTTAAAATGACAGATGCGAACGTTTCTGTTGTAGGTTTATCTTTTTCTTCATAGCCAAATTCTAAAACTGTTGAAAGTGCCGACTCAAGATCCAATAGATTGTTATAACTTAACTCTTTCCCTTGTAACTGTTCTGCTGAGTTCCATCCAATATTATTTAAACCATACCAAAAAGCTTTTTGATGAGGATTTTCCCCATATCTTAAGGTTTTGATTAATGGATAAGATTCAATATATTTAGAAGATTGTAAACCTCTTTCTTTTCTTATCCAATTAGATATCGCAGTGTCATAGTCAGCTGTATGTTGAAAAGCTTCAAGTGCTAATTTTGCTTTATATGTTTCTTTTAACTCCCCTTTATTACTCTCATCAAGAAATTCTTGATATTGACTAGGATCGACTAAAACGGAAACGTCTTTGTGGTTTTTAGCCGCAGAACGAATCATTGATGGTCCCCCGATATCAATATTTTCAATAGCATCTTCCCATTTAGATCCCTTTTCAACAGTTTTCTTAAAAGGATATAAATTTACAACTACTAATTCAATTAGTTCAAGATCGTAAGATTCTATATCTTTTTTATGTTCTTCATCTGTTCTTTTAGCTAATATTCCTCCGTGAATTTTCGGATGTAGAGTTTTAACTCTTCCTCCAAGTATTTCTGGAGAATTAGTAAAATCTGCTACTTTAATAACTGGAATTTTTGCCTCCATTAGATATGTAGCAGTGCCTCCACTTGATAGAATTTTATAATTAAATTTTTCTACCAATTCTAAACAAAATGGGATTATATTTTTTTTATCAGAGACACTTACTAGGGCTAATGGTGACATTATTGAAAAGTTTACTTACTTAAGAATATAAACATGAAATATGATATTAATCATGAATTTGTCGAGATTAGTTCTCAAACCGCGACTCATAGAATAATTTTGCTACATGGCTGGGGAGCCGATGCAGATGACCTTTTAACCCTTGGAAAGGAGATTATAGAAAAAATAAATCTTGATTTTGAGGTAATTTCTTTGAGGGCTTCTGGATTACATCCAAGTGGTCAAGGGAGACAGTGGTATCAACTTTACCCACATGATTGGAAGGGGGCTGAGGCTGAGGTAAAAAAACTTTTAGGTACATTAAGAAAATTTGATACTGATCAGATCTCAATAGGAAAAACAATTTTGTTGGGTTTTTCTCAGGGAGCAGCTATGGCAATTGATGCAGGATTTAAATTGAAATTAGGACTAATTGTTGCTTGTAGTGGTTATCCCCATCCAAACTGGGCTCCAGGAGAAAAATGCCCACCATTAATTGTTAGTCATGGTGTATTTGATGACGTGGTGCCTATAGATGCTTCAAGAATTATTTATGAAACAGTAAAAAGTAAGTCTTCTAAATTTTGTGAATTAATAGAATTTGATGGATCCCATCAAATTGATTCAAAATTAATTGATTTTATAAATTCAAATATAAATAATATTTTTTAAACGAAAGCATATTCGTATTCTTCAATCTCTTCCCAATCATCTGCAGTAAGTTCTAAACCTTCAAATATTTTTTCTTCACCAATTCCCTCAACTACAACTTTTAGTGATGGAAATAGAAAATGATTTTCTTCAGCATATTGGGCACTAAATAAACCTTTTTCACCCCAAAAAAACCTATCAGTAGTATGTTCATTTCTTCGAACATTGAAAACTGAAGGGGCAGATAAAGCATTTTCAGCTATAAATCTTCTTGCAGCTGTAACTGGTTTATGTTTTCCAGTTTCGATATGATATATGGGTACATGTGCCATTACTCTTTGGCCAGCCAACCTTCTTCTGCTGATTCTTTTTCTCTTTTTTGACATTGATTAGTACTCCTGAAATTATTAATGAGATTAGCCTTATTTATTTTTACTAATCTTATATCTGTGATTTTGAATTCACATAAATTACATAGAGGAACCCATCAACCCCTGATGTAGCTTAAAATATGATTAAATGTTCATATTTAAGGCTGGCTAAAGTCAGACCTCTTTATATATCTTAATACTTTTTTCATATTTTACAAGTCCTTTTCAGGTTTTTTTTTTAAATTTCACTAATTATGAAGCTCTCAAAAAAATTTGAAGAATTAATCATAAAACAGCTAGAGAGTTTTGGTTGCTCAATGGGAGTGACTCATTTGGTTATATATCTTGCTTCAACTGAGAAAGGAACTAAAGCATCTTTTGAAATGATTGGCCAATGGCCACAAATTGAAAGGCTTCTAATATCAGTAGAAGATGATCCTTCACTAAAAGTTTCTTCTCCTAATAGAAGATGGTACCCGCTTCAAGAAAACGATATCCTACTTGGTGTCCTTAGGGTAGAAACTGATTTGAAAGGGGGGAATTGGCCAATATCTCTTGACTCTAGATTAAAAGCACTTTCACTATCTTTAGCTAGATGCGTTTCAATCGAATTAGAACGTCAAAATAAAAATGAAGAAATTAATTATTTAAAAAATCAGGTCAATGTAATAATCCATCAATTAAGGAATCCATTGGCTGCTCTTAGGACATATGCAAAATTACTAATAAAAAGACTTGGTTCAGATGATGACTCTATTGAAATAGTCGAACGCATGATAATAGAGCAAAAACAAATTAATAATTATATGGACTCTTTTGCGCAATTAAATTCACCTATTCAACTTCCTCTAGAAATTGGAGAGGAAAGATTATTATTACCACCAAATTTAGATAATAAAAAGCTAATAACTGTTCAGAGTTTATTGAGGCCAATTTTAGAAAGGGGTAAAGCTAATGCGAACTTAGAGAATAGAGATTGGACTGAACCTTCTCTTTGGCCAGATTGGACTTTATCGCCATTAAAGGCTAAATATGCTGTAATTGCTGAAATTGTGGCTAATTTATTAGAAAATGCGTTTAAATACGCCCAAAAAGATGCTGAGATTGGACTCGTCATTATTAGTAAAGGTCTGTGTATATTTGATGATGGTAAAAAAATAACCAAAATTGAAAATGAGAAAATTTTTCAAAAAGGCTTTAGAGGATCTGCGGCTAAGAAGAAGGATGGCACTGGTGTTGGACTTTTTTTAGCGAGGAAATTAGCAAAACAAATTGGAGGAGAGTTGAGATTGCTTGAAAACTTCTCAATTAATGATGTTAATGAATTAAAAAATCTTAAGAAGAAAAATATTTTCTATTTAGAACTTCCTATAAAAGAATTGCATTCATAAATAACATTGCAGTTTCGACTAGTACAACACTCGCACCGCAGGCATCTCCGTTGAAGCCACCAATTTTATTCCCAAGTATGTTTGGTATAAAATAACTAAAAAAAATACCAATCAAAATTAGAAATAAAAATTTAATTAATATTGCTTGGGATGTAATTGAAACAAATTGGTATACGATAAAAATTAAAAGAAAAACAATGGAAATGAAAGATTCTTTTTTAAATCCATTCCAAAACTTTTTGTGACTAATAGATTTTCTCTTATAACTAATATAGTTAAACTTTTCTATAAAAAATAAATTTGAAAATCTTCCCCAAAATAAGCTTATTGGTAAAACGATAATTATTTGGTTTTGAATTTTGAGTATGCAAGCAATCTGAATTAAAGTTATAAAAACTAAAGCTTGAACGCCAAAGGATCCAACTTTACTGTCTTTCATAGCTTTTAAACGTTTCTTTTTACCCGCAAAAATACCATCGAAAGTATCCATTAAACCATCGAGGTGTAGACCCCCTGTAATTAAATATCCTGAAGCCAAACAAATTAAAGCAGATGCATAAATGGACCAAGAGTTTAAGCTTAAAAAAATAAAAATATAACTCTGTATTGTTCCAATAAAAAATCCCAAAGGCGGAGCAAATTGTGCAATATTTTTAAATTCGGGATTAATTAAAGGAATCTTTGGAAATGTCGTATAGAAAATCCAAGATCCAGCCAAATTTTTTATAAAATATTTTTTGATGAGATAAAATATAGATTCAATATTAAATAATAGGGTAGATTAATAAAAAAGGATCAAAAAATTTTATAAATTATCGTGTTTGAATTTGAAATTAAATCGAATTGCAGTAATACAGAGGCAAGAACTGGTATTTTTTATACCCCAAAGGGTCAGGTAAACACTCCAAGATTTATGCCTGTGGGCACTTTGGCAACGGTTAAAGGAATTTCATCTAAGCAGTTAATTTCTACAGGATCAGAAATGATTCTTTCAAATACCTTTCATCTTCATCTGCAACCTGGAGAAAAACTAGTTAAAGAATCTGGTGGAATACATAAGTTTATGAATTGGGATAAGCCTATTCTTACGGATTCAGGTGGATATCAAGTTTTTAGTTTGGCCAAATTAAATAATATTTCTGATAAAGGTGTGGAATTTAAAAATCCAAGAGATGGTAGTCATGTATTTTTATCACCTGAAAAAGTAATGCAGATTCAAATGGATCTTGGTTCGGATGTTGCGATGGCTTTTGATCACTGTCCTCCGCACACAGCTAACGAAAATGATATTGAGGAGTCTTTACAAAGAACTCATTCATGGTTGCAAAAATGTGTTGAGACTCATCAGAAATCAAATCAAGCATTATTTGGAATAGTTCAAGGTGGTAAGTATCCAAGATTAAGAGAACATAGCGCAAAATTTACAAGCTCTTTTGATCTGCCTGGAATAGCTGTAGGAGGTGTCAGTGTTGGGGAGTCAGTCGAAGAAATACATAGTGTGATTAATTACGTCCCGAAATTTTTACCAATAAATAAACCAAGATATTTAATGGGAATTGGCTCTTTAAGAGAAATTTCTTTAGCTGTAGCAAAAGGATTCGATATATTTGACTGTGTTTTGCCAACTAGATTAGGAAGACATGGTACGGCATTGTTTAATGATGAAAGATTAAATATACGAAATGCCCGTTTTAAAAATGATTTTTCTCCAATAGATAAGACTTGTAAATGTGAAACTTGTAAATCATACTCTCGTGCATACTTGCATCACTTAGTGAGAAATGATGAAATATTAGGTTTGACTCTAATTAGTTTGCATAATATTTCTTATCTAATACGATTTACAAATGCAATTTCTACTGCAATTAAAGATAATTGTTTTACAATAGATTTCGCTCCTTGGAAAAGATCCTCTATTGCTCGCCATACGTGGTAACGTCATAAGATAATTAATTAATTTATTAAAAAGGTGCTCACTCTTTTAAATACATTCGCTGAATTGCCTGAAGCATATAAGGCTTTCGCTCCAACAGTTGATGTTCTTCCTTTAATACCTTTATTTTTCTTTTTATTAGTATTTGTTTGGCAAGCTGCCGTTGGATTTAAATAAAATCTATTTATTTGTTAGATAGGTATCTCTAGTGATATTGCATCACCAGAGTTTTCTACTGCACACTCAATAAAATCTGCAATTTTTAATGCCCTTGAGGCTTGTTCCCCATCAACTTCTGGAGATTCTTTACCTTGTAAGCATTTAAGAAAATGCTCCAATTCCGCGTAAAGAGGTTCAATAGAGGTTGTGCTTACTTCTTCCACATATCCATCGTTTCTATATACTAATTCACCATGATCAGCTGTATAGGATTCATGGGCTTTTCTATGGATTTGTAGAGAATGATTTAAGAAGTCTGTCTCAACTAGACCGTTTTGGCAATGTGCGCTTAAACTTCTGATTTTTTTATGACTCATTTTGCTAGCAGTCAAGCTTGCAATGACATTATTGTTGAAAACTAAAGTAGCATTAACATAATCTATTAAGCCATCGCTGTTTCTTCCTCCTACAGCGGCTAGTTTCTGTATTTTTGAATTAACCAATTCGAGAACTAGATCAATATCATGAATCATTAAATCCATTACAACTGATACATCATTTGCTCTATCAGCGTGAGGGCTATGCCTTCTTGCTTCTAAGACGACAATTTCTTCATTTCGCACAATTTTATTTAACTCTCTAAATGCAGGATTAAATCTTTCAATATGCCCAACCTGTAAAAGACAATTACTAAGTTTGGCTGCATTTATTAAAGATTTTGCCTCTTGCTCATTAGCTGCAATAGGTTTTTCTATGAGAACATGAACACCTGCATTAAGACAATCTAGCCCTACTTTGTGATGAAGAAGTGTAGGAACAGCAATACAAATTGCATCAACTTTAGAGAGTAGATCATGATAATCTTTGAACCACTCACATTGAAATTGCTCTATTGCTAGCTTACCTCTATTCATGTTTGGATCAGCAACTCCTACTAAATCTGCATCTTTTAGCAAACTAAGCACGCGAGCATGATGCCATCCCATATTTCCTATTCCGATAACGCCAACCTTTACTGAGGATGAGGTTGGTTTCATATCTTATAGTCCATGTATGTTTAGTTATTATCCTTCATAGGGTGTCAAATTTAACTTTTTGACAAAATTATTTTTACACGATCAATTTTCGGGCCAGACATTGAAATTATCTCAAATTTAATATTTTTAAAATCTAAACTATCTCCAATTTTTGGCACCATTTGAAATTTTTCAAGAAGAAATCCTGCAAGTGTATGATAATCAGATCCTTCTGGAATAAAACAACCTAACTTTTTATTTATTTCTATTATTTCTGCTTTACCAGATATTGACCATCTCTTAGAGAAATTATCCAACATTTTCATATCAGAATATACTCTGCTATTGAGCATTTCTTCTCCAACAATTTCTCCAGTAAGATCAGCCGCAGTTATAAGGCCCTCAGTCCCACCATGTTCATCAACTACAAGCAAAAATGGATTATAATCTCTTACGAGAGGTAATATCTCTGCTAATGAGCATGTTTCTATTACTTTAGTGACTGGTAATAGGAAAGGTTCTAGCAAAGTATCCGCTTCCATTTCACTCTTAGATATTGGTTTTGCTAAATAACGTAAATCTATAACTCCTAAAACTTCATCAAGAGACTCTCCGATTACAAAAAAACGAGCATGTCTTGTTTGATCAACTTGTTTCATAAGCTCAGCAAAGGTAATATTTTTTGGCAAAGTTACCATTTCAGATCTTGGAATCATTACTTCTTTGACTTGAGTATCTTTTAAAGCAAAAACACCTTCAAGAATATTTTTTTCATCAGGTTTTAATCCCGTAACATTATCTGTTTCTATTAATGTTTCTAATTCACCCGCTGATAAGCCTGAATTTAATGAATCCCATTTGTTATTTAGATTAAATAATCTTAAACAAGCACTAGCAAAAAATTCGATTATAGAAACAATAGGCTGCATCCCTTTACGAACTGCATCAAAAATTGTAGTTAATCTTAAAGCGGCTGATTCTGGATTATTAATTACTAGTGCTTTGGGAATAAGACCGGATAAGAGGGTTACCACAAGTACTAAGAGTAAAAATAAAATCAGATCATATATCCTGTTTAAAACTATATTTTCGTTCCAAAAATCATTAGCCAAACTTTTACTTAACCAACCTATGGCTATAAGTGAAATTGTTACCCCAAATTGAGATGCTATTAGCGAAGATCTAAATCTTTTTTGAATTTTTAAAATTGAAAATGCTCCTGTTTTTTTCTCTTCTATTAGTCTTAAAACTTTACTAGGCCTTAGCAATAAAAATGAAAGTTCACTCGCAGCGAAAAAAGCCGGGAATATCAAAAGTAAGAATAGAAAAGTTATTTTCATTCGATAACAAATTAGTGATGGGGGTGGCGAGGATCGAACTCGCCTTAGCCAAATTATGAGTTTGGTGCATTCACCAGATTGCTACACCCCCAGGATTTTGTAGTAATGATTAATTACAATGTTTTTTTATATACAATATAAAAATAATATTTCAAAAAGCACCAACTTAGTAAGTTTTTGTGAGATTTCTTTTTTTTCTCCTAATCTTGAAATATAAGAAGACCTTCTATTAATGAACAATTTTTCGCAGAAATATAATTTAGATAGGGAAAATTTATTAAAACTTTTAATTGAAAAATCTTATAAGAAAGGAAATTTTACCTTAGCTTCTGGTAAACAAAGTCCTCATTATCTAAATTGCAAACCTGTATCTTTAAATGGTATTGGCTTGCAATTAATAAGTAGTTTGTTTTTAGAATTAATGGATCCAACTTCAAAAGCTGTTGCAGGTTTAACTTTGGGAGCAGATCCTTTGGTTAGTGGTGTAATAGTAACAGCTGCTTCTAAAGGATTATTACTTGATGCTTTAATTATCAGGAAAGAAATAAAGCAATATGGAACAAAAGCTGGTATTGAGGGCCCAATATTAAGTGAAGGAATATTAGTAACTGTTTTGGAAGATGTGGTAACTACTGCTGGATCAGCTATTAAAGCAATCAATAAGTTACGAGAAAATAATTTTTTAGTTAAAGAAGTTTTATCTATTGTTGATAGAAAAGAAGGAGGATATGAGGCTTTGAAAGAACAAAATGTACAATTAAAAAGCTTATTTTCAATAAAAGACTTTATCTAAATAATGTCAGAAAGCAAAGAAAATAAAAAACAAATTTGGCTTGAGATTTTTGATTGCTTTTCTATTACAGGAAAAGATAGTAAGAGATTCTTAAATGGAATAACAACAGGAAATATTTATGATTTAAATAATAAGGTTTTAAAAACTTGCTGGTTATCCCCCAATGGAATTTTAAAGTCAATACTGGAAATTAATTTCTTAGAAGATAAATTAGAAGTAATTGTCCTTGCAGGAAATACTATTGAAATAAGAAAATACTTTAATGATATTATTTTTCCGTCTGATGATGTCGCATTAAGTGAGACTTTTTCAATTAACAGAATTCAGGAAGTTGATGATATGAATTCGTGGAAAATTAATCAACCTATTTTTTTTCAAAATGAAGACAAAGAATATAATTTTTATAAAAATAATCCAAACAATATGAGTAATAATGATTTGCAACTTTGGAAGATTAATCAGGCTATACCATCTTTAGATAATGAAATCAATGGAAAACTTAATCCTCTTGAATTGGGACTCAATGATCTTATAGATTTCAACAAAGGTTGTTATTTGGGTCAAGAAACAATGTCAAAAATCAGAAATGTTTCATCTTTAAAACAGGAAATCAGAGTATTGACCGTAATAGATTCAAAATATAATTTAGAGTTTAATGACAAAAATATTTACAATAACGAAAAGAAAGAAAAAGTTGTTGGTTACATTACTAGTATTAATAGATTAAGCTCTCATACAATTAAAGGTTTGGCAATTATTAAGAGGAAATACTTAACTACAGAAAATGTTTTTTTTACTGGAAATTGCAAAATTTCAATAGATAAATCTGTCGGTTCAACTTTTCTTTAATTAATATTTTCGTTGTTTTTGATTAACCACTTTGCAATATGCAGTGTAGCTAAACAATCATCAAAATTATAGTTTATTATTTTTTTTAAAAATATATCATTTAAAGTAGTTTTATATTGAATCCACCAATATAAAGCTTTTGATCCACTAACGTTTTTTTGTTTCCATTTGAATCCCATCCAATTAGCAACCGTTTTTAAACTATAGTTTCTAATCGGTAATATCCATGATCCTCTGATTATTAAATGTAAGTCTATAAATCTAGACTTTAGGATCTCAATTTCTTTTGAATCAAGATCTAATTGTCTTGCTAAATTCAAAATTGCTATTTTCTCAGTATCTCCATAATGCAAAACTGGCCAGTATTCGTTAGAAAAAAGTTTTTTAAATATTTCTTGATGTGATTTTTTACAATCTTTTTTGAGATTTAATATTGGATCATAAAAATTATCTTCAATCTTTTCAAGTAAATGATTTACTTTTAAAAATCCATATAAAAAATCATGCTTCTCATCTGGATTCGATTCAATATCAAAAATCAAAAATCCTGAATCTTTTTTTAATAATAAATTAGATAAATTGTCTTTTTCATAAATTCGAATTGGGATACCCGATAAATATGATTTTGATTGATTTATAAACTTTGATGCTTTTTCATATTTTTGCTCTTTGAATTGAAATAGTGTTTCTCCTAACTCGATTTTTTTAGCAGCAGCTAATTCATTAATGTTAGAGATTCCATTTTTCTGAAGCAATAAGGCTGTTTTAGAACCTATACCATCTATGTCAGTAAGGTAT
>QCTP01000005.1 GCA_003211115.1 Prochlorococcus sp. AG-673-M19 | reverse complement strand
TCCACTCTTTGGGATTAAATGTAGCGTATGGTGAAGAAGAAAAAATTTTCATTTTTGATAATACATCTGTACTAATAATAATACAAAAATACTATTTTGCAATTTTTTTTTAATAGCTCCTTATTCCTTGTAAAAATAGTTTAAAACTTTTTATCTATCTATTAGGATTCATAAGATTCTCATATACTTCTTGGTATCATTAAAGACCAAAAATCTTCTAATTTGAGCAATTCCAAACCAATATCGCCAAAAAGCCTTTGAAAAAGAGATATTTCTTGAAATTAATATTGACAAGATATTTATTAATAACAATCCTATAAAAAATTAAGTTCGTTTATTATCTAATGTTTTTAAGTAATCAAAAAAGATTAAAAATTCAAGAAATAATTAGAAGAATATCTATAGACAAAGAAGTTTCATTAAAAGAAAGAATATATGTGGAGAAATATGCAAAACACAGTTCGATAATTTCTCTTTGGCTAAAAAAAGCAAATAGCATCAGAAGGCATGGGCTACAAAGTGAAGGTAGTATTAACGGCCTTTTGCAATCGCTAGGAATTGATGGTTTAGACAGAGAGAATCACTTCAATCCAAATAAAGATGATATATCTGACTGGTTTGGAGGTTCACCCGATTGGATAAAAAGAAGCTAGTAATTTATTTAATTTCTAATTTATCCATGCATTAGTGAATAAATAAACGCTAAAAACTGAGATTATCGCCCAAAATATCCAAGGCAACAATTTAATAGGGAACAAGTATTTATTAGAAAAAGTATTCATAAAAAACAAAGTACTTAAATAGATTATTTGTATTTTCAAATTTTGAAAATAGGTTTAAATGCTCTAATTAGTAAACAAATGCATGATATGAATATTTAATAAGTAACTAATGTACTAGATATAAAAAAACGAATAAAATCTTCTCTCAATATCAAAATTACTAGGCAGCAACTTCATCATTATTGAATTCAAAATCAATTTTATTAATATTTTTTTCTTCCGAATTATCCCAATATTTAATTAGTCTCTTTAACTCGTTAATTCTTTTTTTAGCATTGGCAATTTTTTCAGTTGAAGTCATTTAAAAAAGTTAACTAATCAGAATATGCACTAAAAAAAAAATTTTTCAAGACATAATCTTGTTTTGCTTAAATTTTAAAAATATTAATTAATAGTTAATTGAAACGCAAAGACATAGACGCACTCTAATTAAGTAATTATACTTAGATGTATAGTAAAGAGGTCCTTATGAAAAATCTAAACTCATTTATTTTAAATAACACAGTTAAAGTTCTTGACTTTATTTATTCAGATAGGCATTTACAAAGATTCTGGGTATTAGAAGTTATAGCAAGGTCCCCTTATTTTGCTTTTCTATCTGTTCTTCATTTCAAAGAATCACTTGGAATAAAAAATGACACGACAATGTTTTTAATGAAAGAACATTTTTATCAAGCAATTAACGAAACAGAGCATCTAAAAGAAATGGAGAAAAGAGGTGGAGATAAGTTTTGGATCGATAGATTTTTAGCAAGGCACCTTGTACTTGTGTATTACTGGATCATGGTTATTTATTATTTCTGTTCTCCAACAAATGCTTATGACGTAAATATCAAAATTGAAGAACATGCATTTAACACTTATACAAAATACTTAAAAACTCATCCTGATGATCAAAAGATAAAAGAAATTGCACAAGATGAACTTACTCACGTTGAAGAACTTAATGAAGCTTTAGCGATGATAACTCAATCTTAAATTAAGACTGAAAAATCTAGAAACATTACTGCAAAAATTATTGAGGAAGAAATCAAGCTAATTCCTATCAACAATGAGACATAACCTTTTTGTCTTGGCAATTTGTAATAAAGCACTCCAATTACTATTGCCATTATTACGGTAAAAAATATTATGATTTCTTCAGTTAACGAATTCAAATGAAGTGCTAAATTTTTACTTTCAAAGAATTTTACATAATTAGATAAAAACAATTCGCCTTCAATTTTTTTCAAATAGAGGTATGAACTTATAAGAGCGGAGACCAATAAAGAAAAGACTAAAAGAAAGCTTACTGGTTTAGTTAGTCTATTTATTGTTCTGTTGAAACTTACTAATAAAATTAATATAAATAAAGCCATACCCATTGGTATCAATGGTATCAAGATGGATAAGTTTATAGAATTTCCCACGAAAAATTTAGATGTTATTTTTTTAAGTTTATATTATTTAAAGACTTGTTTAACAAAGTAAGATTTATTAATAATTAAAAATGTAATTAGTACCTATTGCATTCTGTGTAAATTGATACGAAAATTGAATTAGTAACGATACAGTCATGCTAACCATCTCTGAGATTCTCCTTGCAAGTGCAGTTTTTCTAGGAATAGTTTATTTGGAGGTTCAATTTTTATATACCAAAACTAATACTGCTAAATAATTTATCTTTGAAATAGGCAAAATATTGGATTTACTTAAATTTAAATAAAATTTAAGAATTGAATTAAGCAAAAAAAGCCTTAAATATGAGAGAATAGACACATAAGATTTTTCAATGTTCTAATGAGCGAAGTTCAAACTCAAAAAAGAGATTCCACTCAACAGCAGCAACAGCAGCAACAGCAATCATATCAAGAGAGTAGTATATATTCCGCGGAGACAGAAAAACTTTACTTAAAAATGAAAGAGGGGTGGCTTTAGTTACCTCTAATATTTATTTACACTTTGTTTAAAGCAAAGCACCTACTTCCTCTTGATTAAAGTATATTTTCCTTTTAGAAACAATCGATACTATTTTATTAATATAAGACGCTAAATTTTACATAGATACAAAAAAAAATTGTTTAAGAAATTAAAACAGTTAGAAAAATTAAATGGGAGAATTGCTATGGGAGGTTTAGTCTATTTATTATTTACAAAATTAGTCTCTAGTCATACTGATATTCTTGATCAACTCAAATCTATCTTAATTTAAAAGATAAGTTATCTTTATTTATTTGTAGTCATTCTCATTCTAATAAAACCATAATTTATAGATACAGATATTTTCCATAACTACATAACTATTTTTAAATTGATACTTTCACATACTTAATAGAATAAATACGGTCTTGGTACCAAGACCACTCATACAGCCTATATAGTATATTTGTACTATTAGAGTTCTTTCTTTCATGTTATGAGCTGTTCGGAGGCTTATCAATTTCTTATCGTCAAGCCTGGGGATTACGTAGTAATTAGAGACGGAATGACTTCAGATGATACTCAAAACAGTCGTCATGATTATTGGGTTGGGCAAGTGATTAACTGTATAGGAGGAGCAAGGAATCCAAATTCATGGACCTTATTTCAAGTGGCAAATATTGATAATGGAGAGATCATAATAATCAATGCAGATACCGTAGAAAGGATATTAAAAACCGCTGAGAATTAACTTTCTCGAAAACAAATAAGGCGATAAGTCTTGAAAGTTTCTAGAGACTAAAAGATAAAAGACTAGCCCAACTCTAGACAAGCAAGGGCGTATACCTGATTCATTGGGCATAAAGGTTGAATACCTTTATACATTCTATAAGTTTTTGAAATTTCTTTAAACCCCATACTAGATAAAAGATAATTTGCATAAGGATTGAGATTTGAGCAGTCTAATAATATATCAGCTTCTAAATTACTAACTAATTTCCTAATAAGTAATTCTGCTAAGGGTGGCGTATCAGCCAGAAGAGGGCCTATGCGCCATCCTTGAGTTTTATCCTGTAGCATGCAAGGTCTTATCCTCCCAAAACCATGACACATGCCATTATTATCAACAAGCGCACTAACATTACCAAAAGAATCGTTCAGCCAATCCCTCAAGAAATGTGGCCTGGGACTAGGTTCTCGCTGAGAGTCATATATCAAGACAGATTCAGGAGAAATTTGACTACCAGGGACAACCTTAAAATCATACTTTTCATCTTTATAAAAAGAACTATATGGCAAATCTCTAATACCCTCTGATTTCCATCTATTTGTTATTGAGGATTTTTTAAAGCCCCACTTTTGATAATCATCCAATCTATTTGGGGCTGCTTCTAAACCAATACAATCAACATTTTCCAAGTAATCTAATGCATGTTTCCATAGTTTTACTCCATAACCCATATTACGGAATTCTTTTTTTACAATGAATAAGCCTATAAATCCATACGAAGAATTATATTTAACACAAGCGATAGAACCTATAGGATTATCATTAATACATCCAACCCATACTCCTTTTTTATCAGTATTTTTATAAATTGATATGTCATCAAAGCCAGGAGCAAACCCCTCTAACCTTGCCCAATCAGTGACTTTCTGAATTTCATTATTAGATATTAATCTGATTGAAAAAATTTTTTTCATACATAACATCTTAACTAAAGAAAATAAAACTTTTAAGATTTTAAATTAGTTGGTTTAATCAATACTAAAAAATGGCATTTTCTTACTTTAAAGAAAAAAAATAAAAAATCCTCCCAATATTCCTGCTAAATGTCCAGAAAAACTGATACCTGGCAACAAAGAATACACAATCCCCAAAGATAAAAAAATAGTCATTAATTTCTTAATTTCATAGTTCTTTTTTAAGCCAATAAAGATATTAAAAATATATTCTTTCCCACAAATAGAAGAAAGCAAAATGAAGGAAAATACACCAAATATAATTCCACTAAAACCAATCAACAAATGATTAGGATCATAAAATAAAAAATTATCAATGATGAATAAATAAAAAGTTTGAATTGGTATTAACAAAAAAATCAGATAAAAGAAAAGATATATATTCTTTAACTTCAAATTCATAAAACAATATCTAACTACAACTATTCCAAACAAATTAGATAGTAAATGATTGAAATCTTTATGGAGAAAACTATAACTTAATATTCTATAAGGTTGATTTAAAAGGTTACCTGACCAATAAGAAAAATCTGAAATTAAGAAAAAGCGTTTAAAATTAAAAACCACAAATAATAAAATACATAAAAAAGAAGGAATAATAAACTGGACCTCTTTATTTATTATTTTCAAAATAAAATATGATTTAATATTTATATTATTTATAAAAAATAATATCGCTTATTTTGTCTAAATAATTTTTAGATATTTAATATTATTAATCTGATATATTAACTATGGTACAAAAGTTTTTCTAGATGAATATTTTAGATAAATCATATAAAGCAAGTATTAATGAATTAAAAAATAAAGTAATTACTGGTCAAACAGAAAATATAAATTGGAGAATCCATCAGATTAATAAGGTTTCTAAACTTTTAGATGAAAATAAAAAAGAAATCATAAAAGCTCTTTTCCTTGATCTCGGCAAATCTGAAATTGAAGCTCTTTCAGAAATACTATTAATTAAAGAAGAAATTTCTTTAATTAAAAAAAATCTCAAGTTATGGATGCGACCAAAAAGAGTTCTTACTCCAATATATCTTTTCCCATCATTCTCAAAAGTTACCTACGAACCTCTAGGGTGTGTTCTGATTTTAGGTCCATATAATTATCCTTTATTATATCTTTTTAAGCCCCTAGTAAATATTTTCTCTTCAGGAAACACTGCTGTAATTAAACCATCAGAAAAATGTTCTTCAACATCAAAACTAATCAAAAAGTTGACTGATAAATATTTCCAAAAAAACATTTTATTAACGATTGAGGGAGATTATAAAGAGGCAACAAAACTGATAGAACATAATTTCGATCATATTTTTTTTACAGGAAGTACTGAAACAGGAAAATCTATTATGAAATCTGCTTCAAAAAACTTAACCCCCTTAACACTTGAACTTAGTGGAACAAATCCAGTAATTATTTTCAAAAATGCGAATTTAGAAATTGCAGCAAAAAGAATTGTCTGGGGTAAATTTTTCAATTCAGGACAATCATGCATGGCCCCTAATCATATATTTGTGGAAAAAGAAATTGAAAGTCAACTAGTTGAAGAATTGAAGAAATTTATTACTATTTTTTATGGCAAAAATCCAATAACTTCCAAAAACTTATCTAAATTGGAAAAAAAGCAATTTCCTAAAACTTTAGAACTACTTAAAAGATATAAAAAACAGCAACGTATTTTATTCGGAGGGATTTATAGTAAAAAAAGAATGAAAATATCACCCACAATTTTTAAAGTAAAATTAGAAGAAAAAGATATTATTAAAAAAGAATTATTTAGCTCTCTTCTTCCAGTTATTAGAATTGAAAATAAAGATGCGGCATTAAAAATAATCAATCAAGCTTCAAAACCATTAGCAATATATATTTTTGGAGGTAATAAAAAAATCCATGATCATATTTCAAAAGTTACAAGCTCAGGCTCTATCTGTATTAATGATGTTATGTTGCCTGTACTTATCCCAAATTTGCCATTCGGTGGAGTAGGTAAAAGTGGAATGGGTAAATTTCATGGAGAAGAGGGTTTTAGGAATTTTTCAAATCAAAAATCCATAACTTATAAAGGTTTCTTATTTGATTTAGATCTAAGATATCCTCCCTATAAGAAAGTAATAAAATTTATAAAATTTATTTTTAAGATTTAAATTACATAATTTGGTTTCAAAACTCTAGCGGTTTTAAATACACATATTATCTTGAAGTAAATAGATAAATTAATGAAATTAACATTTATTTTATTTGCCTTCTTTTTTAATTTTTTCAACCCCCTTTTTATTAAGAGTGAAGAAATAATTGATTCATCAAATAATCAAATAGAAAATACATCTGAGGGAGAACCCTTTATTAATCAGAAATCAGAAGTTAAAAAAATTCATATCGTAAAAGTCGGCGATACGATTACAAGTATCTCAAAATTATATTCAATCGAAAAAGATTTAATTATCAAGTTAAATGATTTAAAAGATGAAAATTATATCTATCTAGGACAAAATCTAAAGATTTCTGATACTAACGAAATAACTGAAAATAATCCAAACCAAAAGAACTATCACATTGTCCTAAAGGGTGAAAATCTCACTGAAATTTCTCTTAGATACGGATTAGACTTGAAATACCTAATTGAAATTAACAACCTAAATGATCAGGATGCAATAGAAGTTGGATCGAAACTTATTTTAAGCGAAAAAAATACGATTAATCAAAAAATATTTACAGTAGCTAAAAATGAGGAAATTAATAAATTAATAAGTGAAGTTAATAAAACATATGGTCCATTAACAGTCGAACAAAATAAATTAAAAGAATTAAATGATAGAAAAATATTAAATGCTCTCAATCAAAAGAAGAAAAAAATAATTATCGCTTTAAGGTGTGAAACAAAAGATTTAGATGTAAGAATTCCTGGCAGGAAATGGAGAGGATGGATGACTGCTAAAGAAGAATTTGAAATAAATCTATTAAATGATTTCTGTTAAGTATTTTAATTAATATGTGTGAATAATTTTTCTGAGGATATCAGTAATGAGTTATTATTTACATTAGTTAAATTTAAATTAATGGCAATTTCAAGAGGAGATCTTGTAAGAGTTAAAAGACCAGAGTCATACTGGTATAACGAAATTGGCAAGGTTGCCTCAGTAGACACTACAGGGATAAAATACAACTGTGTAGTCAGATTTGAAAAGGTAAATTATGCTGGGATAAGTGGAACTGAAGGCGGAGCAAATACTAATAATTTTGCAGAAAGCGAATTAGAAAAAGCTTAAAGATTTGCCTGAGTTACCTGAAGTTGAGACAGTTAGAAGAGGCTTAGAGCAAAAACTCAAGAATTTTATTATTAAAAAAGTTGAAATCTGCAGAGATTCAACAGTAGCCTATCCCTTTGAAAATAAAGACTTTATTGAAGGCCTTCAGAATTCACTTATATATAAATGGGATAGAAGAGGAAAATATTTAATTGCGGAACTTAAAAAAATCGAAAGCAATAATATTAATATTGTAAATGAAGATAATTTTATAAACAACGGTTTCCTAGTCGTTCATCTAAGAATGACTGGTTATTTCACTTTTAATCATAAACTTACTGAACCTTGCAAACATACAAGAATAAGGCTTTTTGATAACAAGAATAATGAGCTTAGATATATTGATGTGCGAAGTTTTGGGCAAATGTGGTGGGTGAGAAAAGAATTATTACCAACAAATATTATTAAAGGATTAGGATCATTAGGACCTGAACCATTTTCTGAAAATTTTAATATCAATTATCTGACTAAAATAATTTCAAAAAAAACAAGATCTATAAAATCTATTTTATTAGATCAAACAATAGTTGCTGGAATAGGAAATATATATGCAGATGAAAGTCTTTACGCTGCAGGCATATCTCCCTTTAGAGAAGCTAGAACTATTAAAAAGCATGAATTAAAAAAGCTTAAGGATGCAATCGTAAAGGTTTTAAAAAAAAGTATTGGTGCAGGGGGAACTACTTTTAGTGACTTCAGAGACTTAGAAGGTGAAAATGGTAATTTTGGATTACAAACTAATGTTTATAGAAGAACTGGTAAGAAATGTCGTAAATGCAAAAATTTAATTGAGAGAAAAAAGATTTCAGGAAGAAGTACTCATTGGTGTCGTAAATGTCAAAAATAAAAAAGGATTTACTTTAATAAAAAAGCAAATCCTTTAAATATTTTACCTGGCATTGAGCTATTTTCTCAAGGGGCTACCCCCTAAATATTTTCGCCGCTGATGCGTTTCACAACCGAGTTCGAGATGGATCGGAGTGGTTCCACATCGCCATGAACACCAGGATAGAGTGAACCTTGAGAACTGCATAGAAAATTATATAAATTAAAAACAATAAATTAAGTTTATTTGGTCAAGCCCTCGGTCTATTAGTACTCCTCCGCTGCACTTGTTACCAAGCTTCCACGTAGAGCCTATCAACGGGTGTTCTTCCCGTGACCTTACTGGCTTAAGCCATGGCAATACTCATCTTGAGGTGGGCTTCCCACTTAGATGCTTTCAGCGGTTATCCACTCCGCACATGGCTACCCAGCGTTTACCGTTGGCACGATAACTGGCACACCAGAGGTGCGTTCCTCCCGGTCCTCTCGTACTAGGGAGAAATCCTCTCAATATTCCTGCGCATACACCGGATATGGACCGAACTGTCTCACGACGTTCTGAACCCAGCTCGCGTACCGCTTTAATGGGCGAACAGCCCAACCCTTGGGACCGACTTCAGCCCCAGGTTGCGATGAGCCGACATCGAGGTGCCAAACCTCCCCGTCGATGTGAACTCTTGGGGGAGATCAGCCTGTTATCCCTAGAGTAACTTTTATCCGTTGAGCGACGGCCCTTCCACGCAGAACCGTCGGATCACTAAAACCGACTTTCGTCCCTGTTCGACTTGTAGGTCTCACAGTCAAGCTCCCTTCTGCTTTTGCACTCAACGACTGATTTCCAACCAGCCTGAGGGAACCTTTGTGCGCCTCCGTTACCTTTTAGGAGGCGACCGCCCCAGTCAAACTGCCCATCAGATACTGTCCGCTTCCCGGATAACGGGTAAGCGTTAGAACCCTAGCTCTAATAGAGTGGTATCTCACCGATGACTCAATAATACCCACAAGTACTATTTCAATGTCTCCCACCTATTCTGCGCAATTAGAGCCCGAGCACAATATCAAACTACAGTAAAGCTTCATAGGGTCTTTCTGTCCGGGTGTATGTAGTCCGCATCTTCACAGACAATTCTATTTCGCCGAGCCTCTCTCCGAGACAGCGCGCAAATCGTTACACCTTTCGTGCGGGTCGGAACTTACCCGACAAGGAATTTCGCTACCTTAGGACCGTTATAGTTACGGCCGCCGTTCACCGGGGCTTCAGTCGCTAGCTTTGCTAAAAAGCTAACCAGCTTCCTTAACCTTCCGGCACTGGGCAGGTGTCAGCCCCCATACATCGTCTTGCGACTTAGCGGAGACCTGTGTTTTTGGTAAACAGTCGCTTGCGCCTCTTCACTGCGACCAGCTCTCGCTGGCACCCCTTCTCCCGAAGTTACGGGGCCATTTTGCCGAGTTCCTTAGAGAGAGTTATCTCGCGCCCCTCGGTATTCTCTACCACCCCACCTGTGTCGGTTTCGGGTACTGGCATTTATGTCTTAACGGGTATAGGGCTTTTCTTGGAAGCATGACATCACCAACTTCGCTGCCGTAGCAGCTCGTACTCACGCCTCAGCTCAAGATGTTTTCTCCATCTCTCAAAGCCTTGAACGCTTGAACCAGTAACCAACATCTGGCCTGGCTAGCCTTCTCCGTCCCCCTTCCCAAAACATAACTGGTACAGGAATATTGACCTGTTATCCATCGACTACGCCTTTCGGCCTCGCCTTAGGTCCAGACTAACCCTCCGCGGACGAGCCTGCCGGAGGAACCCTTAGGGTTTCGGGGCATGGGATTCTCACCCATGTTTTCGCTACTCAAGCCGACATTCTCACTTCTATGCCGTCCACATCCGCTTACGCTAATGCTTCACCCAACATAGAACGCTCCCCTACCATAAAAAAAATTTATCCGCAGCTTCGGTATAACGCTTAGCCCCATTCATTTTCGGCGCAGGATCGCTCGACCAGTGAGCTATTACGCACTCCTTTGAGGATGGCTGCTTCTAGGCAAACCTCCTGGTTGTCTGGGCAATCCCACCTCCTTTATCACTTAGCGTTAATTTTGGGACCTTAGCTGGCGGTCTGGGCTGTTTCCCTCTTGACTATGGAGCTTATCCCCCACAGTCTGACTGCCTAGTTACACACAGGGTATTCAGAGTTCATATCGATTTGGTACCGCTTTCGCAGCCCGCACCGAAATGGTTGCTTTACCCCCCTGCTGGAGCACTAGACGCTACGCCTCAACGTATTTCGGGGAGAACCAGCTAGCTCCTGGTTCGATTGGCATTTCACCCCTAACCACAGCTCATCCGCTGAATTTTCAACTTCAGTCGGTTCGGACCTCCACTTGGTATCACCCAAGCTTCATCCTGGCCATGGTTAGATCACCAGGGTTCGGGTCTATAAACACTGACAAACGCCCTATTAAGACTCGCTTTCGCTGTGGCTCCACCATTTCCGGTTTAACCCGCCAGTGCCTATAAGTCGCCGGCTCATTCTTCAACAGGCACACGGTCACCCGATTAGTCGGGCTCCCATTGCTTGTAAGCTCACGGTTTCATGTTCTATTTCACTCCCCTCCCGGGGTTCTTTTCACCTTTCCCTCGCGGTACTGTTTCACTATCGGTCACACAGTAGTACTTAGCCTTACGAGGTGGTCCTCGCAGATTCACACGGAATTCCACGTGCTCCGTGCTACTCGGGATACAGCTAGGTCAACTTATCTTTCAATTACGGGGCTTTCACCCTCTATGGCACGCCATTCAAACGTTTCTTCTAGACTTGTTGATCCATATTGCTGTCCCACAACCCCGATAGTCAAGACTATCGGTTTGGGCTATTCCCCGTTCGCTCGCCGCTACTGAGGGAGTCGTTATTTACTTTCTCTTCCTCCAGCTACTAAGATGTTTCAGTTCGCTGGGTTAGCTCGCACCAACCTATATATTCAGTTGGTCGTTCAAGGGGTTGCCCCATTCGGAAATTCCCGGATCAAAGTGTGCTTCCAACTCCCCGAGACTTATCGCAGGTAACCACGTCCTTCATCGCCTCTGTGTGCCTAGGTATCCTCCGTGAGCCCTTTGTAGCTTGACCAATAACTTCAATAATTGAAGCATCAGCTTAATAGAATTGTTATTTAATGCTTTAGCAAAAATAATAAATCTGCATCTTTAAGATGCTTATTGTCTTCAAAAATAATCTATGCAGTTGTCAAGGTTCTCTGAAAACAATGAATTAAAAAATTCAATGAGTCCAGCATCTTATTTGTTAAAAAATAGGAAGCTAGATTCGCTCAGAGCAAATAGGTACACGACTCAAAACTATTCCCCTCGTTAACCATATGTAAGAGGTGGTATTCAGTGGAGGTAAGCGGACTCGAACCGCTGACATCCTGCTTGCAAAGCAGGCGCTCTACCAACTGAGCTATACCCCCAACATAGAGATATGGGCCATCCTGGACTTGAACCAGGGACCTCACCCTTATCAGGGGTGCGCTCTAACCACCTGAGCTAATGGCCCAGGAAAAAGTGATGGGTGTGACCTAGAAAAAACTTAGAAACTGAAATTCTTAAAATTAAGAATCTGAGATACCGATCGACCTAAGGTGACAAAATTAATATTTACATTTTGTTGTCTCCCTGTTAGGAGGTGATCCAGCCGCACCTTCCGGTACGGCTACCTTGTTACGACTTCACCCCAGTCATTAGCCCCACCTTCGGCGTCCTCCTCCACTAGGGTTGGAGTAACGACTTCGGGCATGGCCAACTTCCATGGTGTGACGGGCGGTGTGTACAAGGCCCGGGAACGTATTCACCGCAGTATGCTGACCTGCGATTACTAGCGATTCCTACTTCACGTAGGCGAGTTGCAGCCTACGATCTGAACTGAGCCACGGTTTATGGGATTTGCTTGCTCTCGCGAGTTAGCTGCCCTTTGTCCGTAGCATTGTAGTACGTGTGTAGCCCAGGGTGTAAGGGGCATGATGACTTGACGTCATCCACACCTTCCTCCGGTTTATCACCGGCGGTCTTTCTAGAGTGCCCAACTAAATGCTGGCAACTAAAAACGTGGGTTGCGCTCGTTGCGGGACTTAACCCAACATCTCACGACACGAGCTGACGACAGCCATGCACCACCTGTCACTGAATTCCCGAAGGCACCCTCAAATTTCTAAGAGGTTCTCAGGATGTCAAACCCTGGTAAGGTTCTTCGCGTTGCATCGAATTAAACCACATACTCCACCGCTTGTGCGGGCCCCCGTCAATTCCTTTGAGTTTCACACTTGCGTGCGTACTCCCCAGGCGGAACACTTAACGCGTTAGCTACGACACCGAAGGGGTCGATTCCCCCGACACCTAGTGTTCATCGTTTACGGCCAGGACTACAGGGGTATCTAATCCCTTTCGCTCCCCTGGCTTTCGTCCATGAGCGTCAGTAATGGCCCAGCAGAGCGCCTTCGCCACTGGTGTTCTTCCCGATATCTACGCATTTCACCGCTACACCGGGAATTCCCTCTGCCCCTACCATACTCAAGCCAATCAGTTTCCACTGCCATAATGGAGTTAAGCTCCACGCTTTAACAGCAGACTTGAAAAGCCGCCTGCGGACGCTTTACGCCCAATAATTCCGGATAACGCTTGCCACTCCCGTATTACCGCGGCTGCTGGCACGGAATTAGCCGTGGCTTATTCCTCAAGTACCGTCATATCTTCTTCCTTGAGAAAAGAGGTTTACAGCCCAGAGGCCTTCGTCCCTCACGCGGCGTTGCTCCGTCAGGCTTTCGCCCATTGCGGAAAATTCCCCACTGCTGCCTCCCGTAGGAGTCTGGGCCGTGTCTCAGTCCCAGTGTGGCTGATCATCCTCTCAGACCAGCTACTGATCGAAGCCTTGGTGAGCCATTACCTCACCAACAAGCTAATCAGACGCGAGCTCATCCTCAGGCGAAATTCATTTCACCTATCGGCATATGGGGTATTAGCGGTCGTTTCCAACCGTTATCCCCCTCCTGAGGGCAGATTCTCACGCGTTACTCACCCGTCCGCCACTAACCCGAGGGTTCGTTCGACTTGCATGTGTTAAGCACGCCGCCAGCGTTCATCCTGAGCCAGGATCAAACTCTCCGTTGTGTTCAAATCCTTTTGTAGAAATAATCTACTCAATATGAATTGCGTTGCCCAAATAAAAGATAAGCTTAGCTTACGTTCTTTAGGTTCAGCCTCCTTAAATAACTTAAGGATTACTTTGAGTGCACATTAAAAATATTTCAAAGTGACTTTCCAAGATCTCAGATCCGTTCGTTTTCAAAAGTTAAAGTTAGCAATTGAAAACAATTTTATATATTCTTGACGGGACCTCACACCTTTATTGCAAATACATCTTGAATTTATCAAATCTAAATTTGATAAAATCTTGACGCAATAAAAGCATCAGTTCCTAAGTTTTAAATTTTCTAGGTTCGGAATTAAACCAATAGTGGCTAACTCATTTTGAAGGTAAACCCTTCTACTGGTTGAAAATAATGACCGAAGTCAAAATATCAAAGAACTCAATAAATAATCAAAAAATTAAATTTAAGATAATCGTTTAAGTAATGCAAAAAAATAATTTTTGCCCAGAAGAAAATACTAAACCATCCCACAGTGATTATGCAACCATTAATACATAATTTTTTTATTAAATTTTTTTTTCGTTCAAAGTCTGCTTAACGAACTAGGCTTAAATAAAGGGATTTTAATAAAATGGCAGAAAGATTTAGTCAAAAAAATTTAAGAGTTCGTCCAAGTTCAGATGAAGACAAAATTGTAACAAATGCAAAAGAACACTTTGAAAAGACATTAGTTGAAATTTCAGGGGAATTAGTTGGTAGTGTTGCCGCACTTGAACATCCAACAAAAAACCAAAAATTAAATTACGGAGAAATATTTTTAAGAGATAATGTTCCAGTAATGATTTATCTCATCACACAAAAAAGGTACGATATTGTTAAAAAGTTTTTATCTGTATGTCTTGAATTGCAGAGTACTAATTATCAAACTCGTGGAGTATTCCCTACAAGTTTTGTTGAAGAGAAAGGAAAACTAATTGGTGATTATGGTCAGAGATCAATTGGAAGAATTACTTCAGCCGATGCAAGTCTATGGTGGCCAATATTATGTTGGTATTACGTCAACAAGAGTGGTGATTATTCATTTGGGAAAAGCCAAGGAGTGCAAAGAGGGATTCAACTTTTACTTGATCTAGTTCTACATCCAACATTTGAAGGGACACCTGTTCTTTTCGTTCCAGACTGTGCATTTATGATTGATAGACCAATGGATGTATGGGGGGCGCCGCTAGAAGTAGAAATTCTTCTTCATGGATGTTTGAAAAGCTGTATTAAATTAATGGAATTAAGTCGTGAAGATCATGTTAGTAGATTACTGGATCAAAGACTTATTCTTACAAGTCAATGGGTTGAAGACTTAAGAAGTTTTCTTTTAAAACATTATTGGGTTACAAGCCAAACAATGCAAATTTTAAGAAGAAGACCAACAGAACAATATGGAGATGACCAACATTTCAATGAATTTAATGTTCAACCACAAGTAGTGCCTTCATGGCTACAAGACTGGTTGGAGAATAGAGGTGGATACTTAATAGGCAATATTAGAACTGGGAGACCTGACTTTAGATTTTATAGCTTAGGAAACTCTTTAGCATGTATGTTTGGAGTTCTACCTTCTTCAGAACAAAGAGCCCTTTTTAGACTAGTGCTTCACAACAGACAACATCTTATGGCACAAATGCCAATGAGAATTTGTCATCCTCACATGGATGTAGAAGAATGGCAGAATAAAACAGGTTCAGATCCTAAAAATTGGCCTTGGAGTTATCACAATGGAGGTCACTGGCCAAGTTTACTTTGGTTCTTTGGCACTTCAGTCCTTTTACATCAAAAAAGATTTCCTACTGAGGATGTAATTTTAATGGAAGAAATGAGATCTTTAATTGAAGAATCTTATTGGTGTCAATTAAATCAATTACCAAGACAAGAGTGGGCAGAATACTTCGATGGACCTACAGGAACATGGGTTGGGCAGCAATCAAGGACTTATCAAACATGGACAATAGTTGGATTTCTATTGATGCATCACTTTCTTAGAGAAGAAAATAATGATTTGGATATGTTCAATCTTTAATCGTTTTTAAAATAGTCCCAATGTAAGAGATTTATCTATAGGTAAGCAAGCACCAATTCCTAAATATATAGTTAAGAAAGTTCCAAAAAGAAAAACTGACATCGCAACAGGTCTTCTGAAAGGGTTAGAGAATTTATTTACATTTTCTATGAAAGGCAAAATCATTAACCCTAGAGGAATTAATGTTTGAAGAGCAATTCCAAGCAACTTATTTGGCACCACTCTTAGAATTTGAAAAACAGGGTATAGATACCATTCAGGAAGAATTTCTAGAGGGGTCGCGAATGGATTAGCCTTGTCTCCCAACATGGCCGGGTCTAAAACAGCAAGTCCAACTACACAAGCAATTGTTCCAAGTATTACAACTGGGAATATATATAAAAGATCATTAGGCCAGGCAGGCTCACCGTAGTAATTATGACCCATACCTTTTGCTAACTTCGCTCTAAGTTTTGGATCAGATAAATCAGGTTTTTTTAGAGTAGACATATAAAATTATTTAGAAAAGTTAGTTTAAAAAAATTATAAGGGTTTATAACGGACCTGAAATACCTTGTTTACGAATCATAAGAAAATGCATAAGCATAAATACAGCTAGAGACCAAGGTAGAACAAATGTGTGAAGGCTGTAAAATCTTGTTAGAGTTGATTGTCCTACACTTTCACCCCCCCTAAGAAGCTCAACCATAAAGTCACCTATAACAGGAATTGCTGCAGGAACCCCTGAAACTATCTTGACTGCCCAATAACCAACTTGGTCCCATGGGAGTGAATAACCGGTAACCCCAAAAGCAACAGTTATAACAGCCATAACAACTCCGGTAACCCAAGTTAATTCTCTTGGTCTTTTAAAGCCGCCGGTAAGGTATACCCTAAAGACATGAAGAATCAACATCAAAACCATCATAGAAGCACTCCATCTATGTACTGATCTGATTAGCCAACCAAAGCTCACATCAGTCATTAAGTAACTTACTGAATTATAAGCTTGTGTAACAGTTGGCTTATAATAAAAAGTCATTGCAAAACCTGTTGCAAATTGAATTAAGAAGCATACTAAAGTTATGCCTCCTAAACAGTAAAAAATATTTACGTGAGGAGGAACGTACTTGGAAGTTACGTCGTCAGTTATGTCTTGAATTTCAAGTCTCTCTTGAAACCAGTCGTAAACAGATGAGGAGTTCGACATCCAAAAAAATAAAGCTTTGATATAGAAAGCTTACTTAAAATTCACTTACTTGGTGTTAACACTTAACCCAATGAATTCATCTTTTAACAAATTTTTAATATTCAAAAAATGGGTCATCATGATGATGATCTGTATTTTATCTGCCAATTTTTTATATATTTCAAGCGCTAATGCTCTTAGTGATAGCAAGCAATTTGTACTTGACGCATGGACTTTAGTAAATGAGGGGTATTATGATCCAGAAAGGCTAGATGAAATCCAATGGAAAAGAATTAGACAAAAAACATTACAGAAACAAATTGAAACAAGTGATGCGGCTTATTCTTCAATTGAAGATATGTTGAAGCCTCTTGAAGATCCTTTTACAAGAATATTAAGGCCTAAAGATTATGAACTACTAAAAACAAGTAATTTTGGGAGTGAGATAAATGGCGTAGGGATACAATTAGGAGAAGATGAAATAACTAAACGAATCAAAGTTATTTCAACATTGGCAGGTTCTCCTGCCGAAGAAGCAGGTATTATTAGTGGAGATCTAATTGATAAGGTTGATGGAATCTCTTCTTCAGTGTTGGGGTTGGCAAATACTGCATCGAAACTCAGAGGGGAATCTGGAACAAAGGTTCTTGTGGAATTAACCTCCATATCAAATGAGATTAAAGAAATTGATTTAGAAAGGAGATCGGTTGATCTTAGACCAGTAAGGACAAAGAGATTGAGAGATGACTCTCACACATTAGGTTATTTAAGAATAACTCAATTTAGTGAAAGTGTTCCAAAAAAAATTGAGGAGGCTCTCCAGGAACTCAAAGATAAGGAAGTTGAGGGGATAATACTTGATTTAAGAAACAACTCTGGTGGTTTAGTAAGTTCAGGGATAGCAGTAGCAGATTCATTTTTAAGTGAAAAACCTATCGTAGAAACAAAAGATAGAAATGGGATAAAAGATGCAATAATTTCTCAACAAAATACTTTTTATGATGGCCCAATGGTAACTTTAGTAAATAAAGGTACTGCTAGCGCAAGTGAAATACTTGCAGGATCTCTACAAGATAATGAAAGATCTACTTTAATGGGAGAACAAACTTATGGGAAAGGACTTATACAGTCTCTGAAAAGTTTAGGAGAAGATAGTGGTATAGCTATTACTGTTGCTAGTTATTTAACACCTAAGGGTAATAACATTCAGGGGAAAGGGATAATTCCAGATATAATTTTAGATTTTCAAGAAGCAAGAGAATACGGTAATTCTGAAGATAAATGGGTTAAAAATGCAGAAATATATTTAAACTCTTTTTTTGATAAAAATGAAGTCCAAGAATCGGAGACTGTTATAGAAAATATAGATATTGAAAATTAAAATAATCATATAGGTAGATAAAATTTTCAATTATGAATAATAAAAGAATTTTTCATGATCCAATACATAAAGAAATAATCATTGATTCAGATAAACCTGAGGAGTTAATGATAATGGAGCTAGTTGAGACTTTAGCATTTCAAAGATTGAGAAGGATAAAACAACTGGGGGCGGCTAATCTTCTTTTCCATGGTGCCGAATCTAGTAGATTTACACACTCAATTGGTGTATTTTGCGTTGCAAGAAAGATATATAAAAGACTAGTTGAGACGAAATCCGAGTTTAGTCAAAATAAATTTATACTTTTCGGAGCTGCTCTTCTACATGATTTAGGTCATGGTCCATTAAGTCATACAAGCGAGGTTATTTTTTCTCATAATCATGAATACTGGTCAAAAAATTTAGTTAAAAATTATTCACCAATTAATTCAATTCTTAAAAAATACGGGAGCCAATTACCTGACCAAATTGCAGACTTATTCTCAACTCAAAATCTTTTTTCCAAACCTATAAAAACATTAATTAGTAGTGAAATTGATTGTGATCGTCTTGATTATTTGTTACGTGATAGTTACAATACTGGGACAAAATATGGATTAGTTGATTTAGAAAGAATTATTTCAGCTCTTACTTTTTCACCTGATGGGAATATCGCAATTAAGCCAAAAGGTGTCATAGCTATTGAACATTTTTTAGTTCTTAGAAACATGATGTACAGAACTATTTATAACCATAGAATTAACGAAATTTCTACTTGGATTTTAGAAAAAATTATTTATTTAATTAAAAACAATGCCATCCACAAAAAATTATGGATAGAGGAAAGTATGCGCAGATGGATATTTACCCCAAAAAATCTTGAGGTTAAGGACTTTCTTGCAAATGACGATATAGTTTTTTATTTTCATCTGATGAAATGGAAAGAAGAATCTTTTGAGCCCTTAAGGACTCTTTGTAGAATGTTTATAGACAGAAATTTACTAAAAGCATCCGATATAAGTTTCCTTCCCAAATTAAAAAGACTTGAAATTTTAGCTTTTGCTCGGAAAAAATGTTTATTAAATAACTATAATTCAGAGGTATTTTGCGGTATCAAAGAAAGATCTTTTCAAGGTTTTAAATCTAATAATTCATTAAAAATATGGGATGGTACATATCAAAAGTCATTGGAAAATCATTCGGAATTAATAAAAACATTGATGAAATCTAATAATAGTTCACTTATTATTTATCCAGGGGAGTTTAGAAAAGATATTCAAGATCGGATTGCAATAGTTAGAGATAATTCATAAATGAAATTCATTATAAAAAACAAAAATAACGATTGTATTAAATCAATATCATTAGAAAAGTTTGAACTTTATCAAAATTTCATAGCCGAATTAAGTGTTATCAAAAAACCAGCTACAGCGACTCTAATTACCTCATATGAAAAAATTAATTCTTTCGAATTAGAAAAATTTAAACTCACCCTTGAGGGAATAAATATTAGGATTAAGTATATCTATTCACATAATAGGGAAACAGTTATAACTGGAAAGTCTTTAAAAATAAACTCAATATTATTAAATATCAAAAACCCTGAAAATGAATTATTGATAGGAAGTTTACATCAAAAAAAGGATATAATTCACAAAGGGACAGTTAGATCTGGGGATAGAATATCTTCAAATGGTGATCTTTTTATAATTGGTGACGTTAATCCTGGGGCTATAGTTTCTGCGAATAATAACATTTATGTTTGGGGGAAATTATTAGGCAACGCATTTGCCGGAGAAAATGGCAATAAAAATTCTTCAATAGCCTCTCTTTTCTTGAGCCCTCTACAATTAAGAATTTGCGAAATTGTAGCTATAGGTCCAAAAGATAATCCAAAATATCAATATCCTGAAGTCGCAATTTTGGAATCCCAAAAAATAATCATCAAGCCTTACCTCTTAAAAAGTAAATTAAAATAAATCAATATTTTGAAATAAATAAATCAGTGATTAATAAATTTAAGAATTACTTAACTTTTCTAAAATTTAACTATTTAAATCTAGCTTATTATTTATAAAATTATAAATTTTTTGTGTCGAAAAATAGTCGCACCATATTGATTTGCTCAGGTAAAGGTGGGGTTGGCAAAACCACCCTCACCGCAAATCTAGGAATTGCCCTTGCTAATAGTGGAGCTACAACAGCAGTTTTAGATGCTGATTTTGGATTAAGGAATTTAGACCTTCTTTTGGGTTTAGAAAATCGTATAATTTACACAGCCCAAGATGTTCTTGACAAAAATTGTCGTCTTGACCAAGCATTAGTTAGACATAAAAAAGAACCTAATTTAGCTCTCTTACCCGCAGGTGATCCTAGGATGCTTGATTGGATGAAACCTAAAGATATGAAACAAATTAGTAAATTACTTTGCGAGAAATTTGATTATGTTCTAGTAGATTGTCCTGCAGGAGTTGAAGATGGTTTTAAAAATGCTCTTTCGGCCTGTAATGAAGCAATAGTAGTAACAAATCCTGAATTATCTGCAGTTCGTGATGCAGATAGAGTAATAGGAATTTTAAATACTTCTGATATAAAACCAATACAATTAGTAATCAATAGAGTTCGCCCTAATATGATGGCTAATCAAGAAATGCTTTCCATAGAAGATGTTCAAAGTATTCTTTCATTACCTTTGTTAGGTATTGTTTTGGAAGATGAACAAGTAATAATAAGTACAAACAGAGGAGAGCCCTTGACTCTTTCTGATAGTAAATCTCCAGCTAAAAAATGTTATTTAAATGTGTCTCAGAGGCTTACAGGAGAAGATATTCCAATTATTGATCCGAAGAACGAAGGGAAAAGCCTAAAAGATAAATTCATGAGATTAATGCAAACAAAGATTTTTTAAACAATGATGACTCTTAGAGACCTTATAAACAAATTACTTGGCAGAGAAACGGCTAGTGCCAATACTGCTAGAGAAAGATTACAACTAGTTTTAGCTCATGACAGAGTTGACATGAGCTCATTAACAACTGATCTATTGGATAAAATGAGAAAAGAAATCCTTGATGTAGTTGCAAAATATGTTGAGATTGATTTTGATGAAGTAGCGGTAAGTTTAGAAACCGAAGATAGGATGACTGCATTAGTTGCAAATTTACCTATAAAAAGAACTCTTAATGGAGACATAGAATTTAAAAAAAATGATAGTACCTCTAAAAAGTAATAAGAGTCAAAAATCAAAATTAATAATTTTTCATTTTATACCTAACTGTATGTAAAATAAAATTTATGCCGGCTTAGCTCAGCGGTAGAGCAGCGCTTTTGTAAAGCGAAGGTCATCAGTTCAAATCTGTTAGCCGGCACTTTTAAAGTTTTACGGTAGATTACCCATCTTTTGTTGAAAAAAGAAAACTAAATATAAAAAAAAGAAAAATTGGTAAAAACCTTAACTCAACAAGATAAGTTAAAAATGATGTTAGAGATTCAAATATCCAATAAGAAAAAATTTGTATTAAAAAAATAAAAAAAATAAGAATAAGCATCAGCCTATTCCAGGTATTAAGACTTCTCCTTCTCTAATTATTTCCCATTTCCCACTATTTACCCATGATATTATGGTACTAGCTTTACCACTACATTTTTCCCAAGGAACCGGTCCTAAAATATCTACATTAGGTAAATCAATAGAAATATCTTTTGCATTAGTAGCTGTTGGATAACCTGAGAGATTTGCACTTGAGGTTAATAATGGTCCACTTTTCTTTATGAGAAATTTAGCCATCATTGAATTTGGTATTCTTAAACCTAGTGTAAAATTATTACGAGAGAATAATGATTTTCTTTTCTCAGAGATAGGAATAATCATTGTCAAAGGTCCTGGCCAATATTTAGAAGACATATACTTGTAATCAATTAACGCAGATTCATGAACAAACTCATTAAATTGTTTGTTTTCGGCTCCCATTAAAATCAAAGGTTTTTTTTTGTCTCTTTTTTTAATCTTATAAATTATCTCAGAAAACTTAGGTAAGCATCCAATCGCAGGTAATGTATCAGTATGAAAAATTATAGGTAATCCAGTATTAAGTTTTTCTAAAGCTAATTTTTCATTTATTACATTCATTTAATTTTTAAGCCAATTAATTTATTTATATCTTCCAATTGTAAATCTTCCAATTCCAGCAAAATCTTTTAATACATTTACCTCAGTAAATCTATTTTTAAGAAATAATTGTTTAACTCTTTCTCCTTGGTCAAAATGATTCTCAACCAATAACAAGCCTTTTTCTTTTAGATATGAGGGTGCATTTTGAATTATTTCTTTTATATGATCTAAACCATCTTCCCCGCCAAAAAGAGCACATTTAGGTTCAAAATTCTTAACCTCTAATGGTAATTCTTCATAAGTACATTGTGGGATATAAGGAGGATTTGCTATGGCTAAATCTATTTCTCCTTTAAAATTCTCAAGTGCATTCCACCAATTTCCATCGTAAAATTCCAAATTAGATTGATTAGAATTTTTAGTGAAATTTCTCGAAGCAATCTCTACAGCATTTTTATCAATATCAGTTGCTAAACCGTTCCAATTTGGATATGCCAATGCTAAAGCTATGCCAATTGCACCCGAACCAGTACCTAAATCAACAAATGTTATTTTTTCTTCCTTATTTTTAAACCTTTCTGAAATTATTTCAATTACAAGTTCCGTCTCTGTTCGTGGAATGAGAACTTTGTTAGAAACCTCTAATTTTAGATCTCTCCAATAAGAACTCCCGCTTAGATATTGAATAGGGATACAAGTTTCTAGATGTTTATTCCAAAAAGATTCTAATATGTCTAAATTTATTTTTAATTTGAGTTTTTTTTCCGATTTTATTTTAAGTAGATTAAATTCATTTTTTGACAATCCACCTAATAAATCGATTAAAAGGTTGAGGGATTGGTGATCTCCCCCTTTTAATATTTGTTTTTCTTTCCACAATGAAAATTCTTCAGCGGAAATGATAAGCATTAATTGTTGTACTTAACGTTTTGGACCAAGCTTACCTTTACTAGAGTCCGAATAAAAGCTAGATTTTTCTCCATCTTGCGTGGAAATAAATAAACCAATTAAAAAGATCGTTGGTACCCCTACAAAGAGAAGACTCGCTACAAAACCAAAATTTGTTGTTTCCATTAAAAATACAAATTTAATAAATATATAAAGACTATAAACATTTAATAAGAAATAAAGAGGAAAAATCAAAAATTTGACTTACTCATTAACAGTCTTAAACAATTTATCTAGGTAATTTTTTATTATCAGCGGCTTCTTTTAAATCTTTTAAGTTGGATGGAGGAGATTGAGGCTTAGTTAGTATTACAGCTGAAGATTTAATTAATGTTTGACATGCAAGTCTCCAATTATCAGGTCTATTCTTAAGTTTTTCTTCCTCAACAGTAGTTAGAGGACTAAGCGAATTACTTGTCCCCCCTTCAACTGAAACAAAACAAGTACTACATTGTCCAACACCACCACAATTTCCTAATATGCCCTTTAATCCATAAAGTTGTAATTGCTCTTTGATTACTAATTCTCTTAAATTCTCTCCAGGTTTGCATTGAATGTCTAATCCTTCTCTGATAAATCTGATAGTTGTCATTTTTTTTGTTATTTATTCCTATTTTGGCGCTTTACTTTGAGAATTGTGACCAAAATATTAACATATTTTTGTTAAAAATTCCTTGAAACTCTTTTGATAGAAATACATTTGGGCAATTTTACTAAGAAATTTAATTTATTTACAAAACTCTCTCAAAGCCCAAAAAACCCTTACTATCATGATGTTTAGCTGTTTAATCAGCATCGTCACAAGAATTTAACCGATGGGATTGCCTTGGTATCGAGTTCACACAGTAGTTATCAACGACCCAGGTCGACTACTGGCTGTGCATCTCATGCATACTGCATTATTAGCCGGCTGGGCCGGTTCTATGGCTTTATATGAATTAGCCATTTTTGATCCTTCAGACGCTGTTCTCAATCCTATGTGGAGACAGGGGATGTACGTCATGCCATTTATGGCAAGATTAGGGATCACAAGTAGTTGGAACGGATGGGATATTACTGGTGCTACGGGGGTTGATCCAGGATTCTGGAGTTTTGAGGGTGTTGCCGCAGCTCACATTGTTTTTAGTGGTCTTTTAATGCTTGCTTCAATCTGGCATTGGACATATTGGGATTTAGAATTATGGGAAGATGAAAGGACAGGGGAACCTGCTTTAGACCTCCCAAGAATATTTGGGATCCATCTTCTTCTAGCTGGAATTACTTGTTTTGGATTCGGAGCTTTTCATTGCGCAAATGTAGGGATTTGGGTTTCTGACCCTTATGGATTAACTGGTCATGTCGAACCTGTAGCGCCATCTTGGGGAGCAGATGGATTTAATCCATTTAACCCAGGTGGAATAGTTGCAAATCATATTGCAGCAGGGCTTTTAGGTATTATCGGTGGAATATTTCATATTACAAATAGACCAGGAGAAAGGCTTTATAAAGCTCTAAAACTTGGAAGTTTAGAAGGTGTATTAGCTAGTGCTTTAGCGGCTGTTTTATTTGTGTCATTTGTTGTTGCAGGAACAATGTGGTACGGCTCAGCTACAACCCCTGTTGAATTATTTGGTCCAACGAGATATCAATGGGATTCTGGTTACTTCAAAACTGAAATTAACAGAAGAGTTCAAACAGCTATTGATAACGGAGCGACTAGAGAAGAAGCATATGCCTCAATTCCAGAAAAGTTAGCTTTCTATGACTACGTAGGTAATAGCCCTGCGAAAGGGGGATTATTCAGGGTTGGAGCTCTTGTAAATGGAGATGGTTTACCAACTGGATGGCAAGGTCATATTGCTTTCCAAGATAAAGATGGTAATGACTTAGAAGTCAGAAGAATTCCTAATTTCTTTGAGAATTTCCCTGTTATTTTAGAAGACAAAGAAGGAAATGTAAGAGCTGATATTCCCTTTAGAAGAGCTGAAGCGAAGTATTCATTTGAACAAACTGGTATTACGGCTACTATTTATGGGGGAGATCTTAATGGTCAAACATTTACAGATCCTGCCGTTGTCAAAAGGTTAGCTAGAAAAGCTCAGCTTGGTGAAGCTTTCAAGTTCGATAGAGAAACTTACAAATCAGATGGTGTATTCCGAAGTTCCCCAAGAGCATGGTTTACTTATGCTCATTTATGTTTCGGATTATTATTCCTGTTTGGTCATTGGTGGCATGCTTCAAGAACTCTTTACAGAGACTCATTTGCTGGTATCGACGCCGAGATAGGTGATCAAGTTGAATTTGGTCTCTTTAAGAAACTTGGTGACGAAACCACTAGAAGAATCCCAGGAAGGGTCTAAATTAAACTTTATTATTTTTTCTCATGGAAGCATTTGCTTACGTTCTTATTTTAACTCTCGCAGTTGTCACTCTATTTTTTGCAGTCGCTTTTAGAGATCCACCTAAATTCGATAGAAAATAAAGTAAAAAAATCCCTCCTAACCTTGGAGGGATTTTTTTTTCTACTTTTCATATTTGTGATATTAATCTACTATTAGAGTTAACGGTCCTATTAATTCACTATATGCAGTGTCCTACCTGTCAAAATACCGATAGCAGAGTTTTGGAATCAAGATCTGCTGATACTGGGAAAAGTGTTAGAAGAAGAAGAGAATGTTTAAATTGCAGTTTTAGATTTACAACTTATGAAAGAGTTGAGACAATGCCAATTTCTGTTCTTAAAAAGGATGGGAATAGAGAATTATTTAATAAAGATAAACTAGTTACTGGCATATCTAGAGCATGCGAAAAAACAACATTTTCTAGAGAAGAGATTATTAACTTTGTTGATGCAATTGAATCACAAATCATACAAGATTCAAATAAAGATATTAAATCTTCCCAAATTGGAGAATTAATTCTTAAAGCCCTCAGAAAAGAAAACGAAGTTGCTTACATAAGATATGCCTCAGTCTATAGAAAATTTAATGGGGTAAAAGACTTTGTATCCACTCTTGAATCTCTAAAAGGTTGTTCAAAAAATGAATTAGCTTCAATTTCATAAATTCAGCATATTAAAGTGTACAATACTAAATACAATTAACTTGCTCTTTAGTTTGCAGGCTAAAAGCATCCCTTTCTAACTACCTTAGGTAGTCTGCGTTTTAACAAATGATTGAAAATTCTTCCCAATCCGTAAAAGAAATTTCAGAAGACAAAGAAATTGAAAGTTCAAATCTAGAAGAAAATACTTCAGGAATTACAAAAGAGGAAGATCTTTCATTTGACCAAAAAGATATACCATCTGCCGATTCTTCTTCAAGTAGGAGAAATAGTGATTTGGAAAATGCAGGATTTACTCAAGAAGAGTTTGCATCCTTATTAGGAAAATATGACTATAATTTCAAGCCGGGTGATCTTGTAAAAGGTACAGTTTTTGCTTTAGAGCCCAAAGGAGCAATGATAGATATAGGAGCTAAGACTGCAGCTTTTATGCCTATGCAAGAAGTTTCAATAAATAGAGTTGAAGGACTAAGTGACGTTTTGCAACCTTCAGAAAGTAGAGAATTTTTCATAATGAGTGAGGAGAATGAAGATGGCCAGTTAGCCTTATCAATTAGAAGAATAGAATATCAAAGGGCATGGGAACGAGTTAGACAACTTCAAAAAGAAGATGCCACGATATATTCAGAGGTTTTTGCAACTAACAGAGGAGGTGCTTTAGTAAGAGTAGAGGGATTGAGAGGCTTTATCCCAGGATCTCATATTAGTGCCCGCAAAATAAAAGAAGATTTAGAAGGTGAGTATTTGCCTTTGAAATTCCTTGAGGTTGATGAGGAAAGAAATAGATTAGTTTTAAGTCATAGAAGAGCGTTAGTCGAGAAAAAAATGAATAGACTTGAAGTAGGAGAAGTCGTTGTAGGTTCTGTTAAGGGGATAAAACCTTATGGAGCTTTTATTGATATTGGGGGTGTAAGTGGTCTTCTACATATTTCTGAAATCAGTCATGAGCATATTGAAACTCCTCATAATGTTTTAAATGTAAATGATCAGATGAAAGTAATGATAATAGATTTGGATTCCGAGAGAGGTAGAATATCATTATCAACTAAAGCTTTAGAACCGGAACCAGGAGATATGTTAACGGACCCTCAAAAAGTTTTTAATAAAGCTGAAGAAATGGCTGCGAAATATAAACAAATGTTACTTGAACAAACTGATGAAAATGAAGAGCAATCAGCAGAGATCACAGAAAGCGTTTAAATTTTTATTCTTAATGGTTTAATTGATATAAAAATAATCTGAATAATTCTTTATATTTTTAAATTGTAATTTGAACTTAATAACTATTGATTAGTATTAACGATTTAATTTAGGATTATAAAAATTCTTTTAAAAATTATAAATGAGTGATTTCATTTTCACTTCTGAATCTGTAACTGAAGGTCACCCAGACAAAATATGTGATCAAATAAGCGATGCTGTTTTAGATGCTTTATTGATGGAAGACCCAGAAAGCAGAGTAGCATGTGAAACAGTAGTCAATACTGGTCTTTGCTTACTCACTGGTGAAATAACCTCTAGGGCAAAGCTTGATTATATAAAACTAGTGAGACATGTAATTAAAGAAATTGGATATGAAGGTTCTAAAGCCGGAGGGTTTGACTCAAATAGCTGTGCCGTTTTGGTAGCTCTTGACGAGCAATCACCTGATATATCACAAGGGGTAAATAAAGCAGATGATATTAACGAGGATCTGGAAAGCAATACAGGGGCTGGTGACCAAGGCATAATGTTTGGCTATGCATGTGATGAAACGCCTGAATTAATGCCTTTGCCAATTAGCTTAGCTCATAGATTAGCAAGACAGCTTGCTAAGGTAAGACATGAAAAAGTGCTTGATTACCTCCTACCTGATGGTAAAACTCAAGTAAGTATTGATTACAAAAAAGGGGTCCCAGTTTCAATAAATACCATTTTAATTTCAACTCAGCACACCTCTGAGATTGATGGGATTTCAAATGAAGAAGAAATTCGCCAAAAAATAAAAGAAGATTTATGGATAAATGTTGTATTGCCGGCAACTGAAGATTTAGAAATTAAGCCAACCAGTCAAAAGACCAGATTCCTAGTAAACCCCACTGGTAAATTTGTTGTAGGAGGACCGCAAGGAGATGCTGGACTTACTGGCAGAAAAATAATTGTAGATACTTATGGTGGATATGCAAGACATGGAGGCGGGGCGTTCTCAGGGAAGGATCCCACTAAAGTTGATAGATCAGCAGCTTATGCAGCACGTTATGTAGCCAAAAGTATCGTTAAAGCAAAATTAGCAAAAAAAGCAGAAGTACAATTAAGTTATGCAATTGGGGTTGCTAAACCAATTTCAATTCTCGTTGAAACTTTTGGAACTGGTGTTATTTCTCAAGATAATTTGGAAGAACTTATCAAAAATAACTTTGATTTAAGACCTGCAGCAATAATAAAAGAATTTGATTTAAGAAATCTACCAAAAAAAATGGGTGGGGAATTTTTTAGAAAGACTGCATCTTATGGACATTTTGGTAGAAATGATCTAGATCTTCCTTGGGAAAGCGTAGAAGAAAAGGCAAGCCAGTTAGAAGAAGCCTCTAGAAAATTTTTGTAAAAATATTTATGCCAGATGAATTTTTTGGAGGGTTAGATTTTGGTTCAAGTGGTGCAAGAATATCCATAATTAATATAAAAAAGGAATTAGAATATTCAAATTCAGTTCCTTATAGATACGGATTTAAAAATCCTAACTCTTGGATTAATTCTTGTGAAAAGCTTCTAGACAATTTACCTCATGATATAAAAAAAAATATTGTCAAATTGGCAATATCGGGAACCTCAGGAACTTTAACAGCATGCAATTTAAAAGGGAATCCTTTGGGAGAAGCGATACCTTATGACCAAGCATGTAATAGCAATAAAATGATTATTGATTCGATGACTATTGGAGAAGATCATTTACAGACTCCATACAGTAGTCTTGCTAAAGCATTAACACTAATAGATAAATATGGGGAAAATATTCTTTTAAGACATCAATCCGATTGGATAACTGGATGGTTTTTGAAAGATTGGAAGTATGGGGAAGAAGGCAATAATCTCAAACTTGGTTGGGATCTAATAAAAGAATCATGGCCTAAGAGTTATCTCAATACTTCATTTCAAAAATGTTTACCTCAAATAATTAAAAGTGGTAAAATCATGGGTCAAATCGATTCTGAAATCGCAGAAAGGTTCAAATTAAATAAGAGTATACTATTAATCTCGGGCACAACTGATTCAAATGCCGCTTTTTTAGCCGCAGGATTAGATGAAGCAGAAGGTCTAACAGTTTTAGGGACCACAATCGTAGTAAAAAAAGTTAATAAAACCCCAGTTAAAGAAAAGGGGATTACGACTCATCGAGTATCTGGGAATTGGATATGTGGAGGAGCATCTAACGCTGGGTGTGGAATCTTATCTAAATTTTTTTCTGATGCAGAAATAAAAGAACTTAGCAGACAAATAATTACCTCAAAAAAAACTTCTTTAAATCTTTTACCACTCAATAGCAAAGGTGAAAGATTCCCGGTTAACAATCCTTTTTTAGAGCCAATTCTTAGCCCTAGACCAGTAAGCGACTCACTTTATTTACATGCATTGTTCGAAGGCTTAGCAAGGATTGAATTAAAAGGATGGGAAAAACTATGCGACCTTACCGGATCACTTCCGAAAAGAATCGTTACTGTTGGTGGGGGTTCAAAAAATCCTCAATGGAGATCAATAAGAGAAAGAATCATAAATATCCCGATAGTCTCATGCAAAAAAACAACTTCTTTTGGAACTGCTTTATTAGCAATTGATGCAAAACAATAATTCTTTTTTAAAAATTTTTTTATTTAAGATATAAAAATTTAGTGAAAGGGGTTTCACAAACTACACATCTTAATTTAGAGTGTATAAGTTAAAGCCGGGATAGCTCAGTTGGTAGAGCAGGCGACTGAAAATCGCCGTGTCCCCAGTTCAAATCTGGGTCCTGGCACCTTTAAACTCTGTCATAGGCAGGGTTTTTTAATGAATACTTATAAATTAGTTTTCAACGCTGCAAACTTGACCTATTACATTCAAAATTAGTTTGTCTCCATTCGGATCTTGCCACTCAGCAAAATTATTTAAACGACTATTTCGCTCATCTGTGAAAACATCAACGTCTCTAAAGGATTTCTCAAAACAGTTTATATCCATTGTATAGAGAATATCTTGCGTTATTTCACTTTTGGTTTTTGGAATAAACTTGCTCAATACTCTCACAGAACCATCTTCATTCCTTTTTATACTTTTTCTATCCCATAATTGTTCTCCATATTCACTAATTGGACCTCCAACCCACTCATGAAACAATGCATATGATTGCTTTGTTGCAATGCCAAAAGAAAAAATTATAGAAAGAACCAAAGACAAGATACTTAAAGCATGTATTGATGAGAATTTATTCTTGATTTGAATAATAATATTTTCGAACATTAGAAATTAAAAATTTAACTCATATCTTATTAGTTATCAATTTCGATTCAGAAGTTGCAAAAATTGTTTCTTAAATTCTAAATTGAGGGGTGAAACTTAAAGATTAAAACTTTGTAAAAAATTTTATTGATTAGTATTTCTATTATAGATACAATCAACTATTAAATTCGAAAGTTTCTTCTCAAAAAATTTTCAGACAAATAATGAATAAAATCCAAAAATTCCTTACAGTAGTTTTTTTTATAGCAATATTTGTTGTATTGATTTATTTCATACAAAATTATGGAATCGAACCCCTTAGGAACAAAGTAGAAAGCATGGGAATTTGGGCACCTTTTGGAATATTTGTTCTCAGAGGAGTAAGCATAATTTTGCCTGCCTTACCAAGTTCGGCATATTCTCTTCTGGCCGGCTCATTATTAGGATTCCAAAAAGGCTACATAACAATTGTCTTTTCTGATATAGTTTTTTGCCAAGCAGCTTTCTTTATAGCAAGATATTTTGGTCGTGGTCCTGTACGAAGTTTAGTAGGTTCAAAATCAATGAAAAGAATTGAAAGTTTTAATCAAAACCAATTAGAGGAAAATTTCTTTCTAATGACAGGTCTTCTTATGACTGGTCTATTTGATTTTCTTAGCTATGCAATAGGTATTGGAGGCACTCGGTGGAAAATATTCACTCCAGCATTATTAATAAGCCTTTTAATAAGTGATTCTATTCTTGTCGCTGTTGGAGCTGGAGTCAGCCAGGGAGCAGGTTTATTTCTTGGAATAGCTCTTTTGGGTATGTTTGCTTTAGCGACTATTTCAGGTTTAGCAAAAAGAAAAATTCCAAAATAAGCTAAGAATAAATAAATTTTAAAATTATCCATAAAAGATATGACATTTTTGCAAAAAACAACTTTAAAAATTACTATTCATGTAAGAATGTAATTCTGTTGATTTTTAAAATTTTTAGATGACTCCATTTAGACCAACATCATACAATCGTCCTGGAGAACAAATATCAACTACACCTTCAGGGTTAAAAGTGACTTCTGCAAAAAGATTGATGGTAGATTCAATGGTAAGGATGATTCAAAAAGGCACCAATCATTCAGTAGAAGATAAACTTGAAGAAGAATCTAATAACAATTAATCAATTTATTAAAAAAAGTTTAGGAGAATGGAAATCTTTAAGAAGCACTCATTCTTTAGCTTTTCAGGAAGTCGAAAATTCAACTAGTAAAATAGTAATAAAAGAGTTAGAAATAAAAAATAAAAATGTAGTTGAACTTTTAGAAAAACATAATTTAAGCTCTAAAACTTACTTTATTGCACTAACAATAAGTTGGCAGGCTGTAAGTGATTGGGAGAAGGATCAAAAAATTGAAGCAGATAAAACTATATTATTATTTTTACCAAAGGATAAAAAAAAAGGGATTGTTTTACGTAATAAGGGATATACTGAATCCCAAATTTCATCTTCAGAATATTTGATTGATGAACATGATAACTTAAATATTAAAACTATTTATAGTTCAACAATTTCTGAAGAGAGAATTTCTTTTTTATCGAATCATATAAGATCAAGATATTCGGTAATTAGAAATCAAGAAAACAATTCAGTAATACAAACCTCACACACATCAGAAATAAGAAATATATCTATTTTAAAAGATTGATTATTCTTTCAAATTGAAACTCTGTATTAGAAATTAAATCAGGAAGAAATTCTTTTTCTCCTATCATGGCATTTACAGTGGATTTCAAATCGGAAATCGTTGCATCCCTCATAAGTTCAACAATTCGGATTGCATTTTTTAGAGGTACACCAAGTGCTAAATAAGTATTTTTGAGTTCCTTTAAACAACTTTTAGATAATACTGATTCATCATCGGAAATTAAAAGGTAAGAAACTATCCTTAAAATTATTTCTCCATCTCTAAGACAAACAGACATCTTATTAGTGGTATCTATAGATATTTTTGAATTAATTGAATCTTGATTTTCACAGATCATTGCTGTTACTGCATCAGCAGCAATTGCATGAGAATTCTTTGTTATTGAATTTATCGCATCTAATCTTGAGTTTGCAGTATTTATAAATTGTTTAATATATTCAATTTTTTTATTACTTATATTTTTTAATTCTCTATGGGTTGATAAAATTTGATTATTATTTGAAATTGGCATTCCTTAATAAAAAATTTAAGTTCATTTTTCCTTATAATAAATTAAAGCAAATTAAAATAATTAAATTTTAAAATAAACGAAATGCTTCTTAATCAAAACTGCATTTGGTATTTATCTTTAAAAAACTGTAAATAAAAATTTTTTCGCTAATATGGAAACATAATTAAGGAAAGATTTTGGATAAACAAGAATTAAAATTATCAAAAAAACTTGTTTCTTCTTATAAAAAAAGATTAGAAAAAGAAATTCTTAAAAGAAGTATTAAATTAAAAATGCCTCAGAACAAATTTCAAGAAATAATCAACAATAATAATGAATTAATAAGTTTAAAAAAAGCATTAAAAGAATTAGAGATTAATCCTCAAGCTTCAAATTAAAGTAAAGTCAAAATTTTGATTATACAATCTACAAAAAGTGCATCAAACTAACAACTTCCTCTTTAATTCTTTAAATAATGCACAACTAAAAGCAGTAAATCATATTAATGGGCCATTGTTAGTTGTCGCAGGAGCAGGTAGCGGAAAAACGAAGGCTCTTACTCATAGAATTGCTAATCTAATTGAAAATAATTCAGTAGATCCATATAACATCCTCGCAGTTACTTTTACTAATAAAGCTGCTAAAGAAATGAAAGCAAGACTTCAAGTACTTCTTGCACAAGAATTAGCTTTTAATCAATTTGGACAGCCTTGGTCAACCCTCAAGGAATTTGATCAGAATCAACTAAGAGCAAATATTGATAAAGAAAGACTGAGGGATCTATGGATAGGAACTTTTCATGCATTGTTTTCACGACTTTTAAGATACGATATTGAAAAATATCAAGATCCTGAAGGCTTAACATGGACAAAACAATTTTCTATTTATGACGAGACAGATTCTCAGACCCTAGTAAAAGAAATTGTTAGTCAAGATATGAGCCTTGATCCAAAAAGATTTGATCCTAAGAAAATAAAGAGAGCTATTAGTAACGCAAAAAACCAATGTTTTACAGCTAATGAGCTTGAAGAGAAAGCTGATAATCATTTTGATAAAATTATTGCAGATGCTTACAAAAGATACAGAACATCTCTTTCAAAAAATAATGCTTTAGATTTTGATGATCTTTTACTGCTGCCTGTTTTTTTATTAAGACAAAATAATTTAGTTAGGGATTACTGGCATAAAAGATTCCAACATATATTAGTTGATGAATATCAAGATACAAATAGGACACAATATGAACTTATCAAATTAATTACAGCTGGGAATACTCCTCCAAACAAATTTTGCGAATGGAATGATAGATCAATTTTTGTTGTTGGAGATGCGGATCAAAGTATTTATAGTTTTAGGGCAGCTGATTTCAGAATATTAATTGGATTTCAAGAAGACTTTAAAAATGCATCAAATAATGATCAGAATGCATCTTTGGTTAAATTAGAAGAAAACTATAGATCTTCATCAAATATTCTTAACGCTGCAAACTCATTAATTGAAAATAATACTGAAAGAATTGATAAAGTTTTAAGGCCTACAAAGGATCAAGGAGAACTTTTAAAGTTGCTTAGCTGTGATGATGAAATATCTGAAGCTGAGGCAATAACAACAAAATTAAGATCTTTAAATAACTATAATAATGAGCCAATCTGGAAGAATTTTGCGATCCTCTACAGGACTAGGGCTCAATCTAGAGTATTAGAAGAATCCCTAGTTAGATGGAGAATTCCATATACAATCTTTGGTGGATTACGTTTTTACGACAGAAGAGAAGTTAAAGATGCGGTTGCATATTTAAAAGTTTTAGTAAATTCTTCAGATAATGTAAGCCTCCTGAGAATTATAAATGTCCCAAGAAGAGGAATAGGAAAAACAACTATTCAAAAGCTTAATGAACTATCAAATAAGTTAAATATTCCTTTATGGGAGGTCATAAATGACAAACAAAGCTTAGATGAGACCATAGGCAGATCATCAAAAGGCATTAATAAATTCACAGAGCTTATGAATGATCTTCTTTGCTATGTAGAGAACTCAGGACCTGCTCAAATGCTCCAATTAATTTTAGAAAAAAGCGGATACTTAAGTGATTTATTAACGAGTGGATCAGAAGAGTCAGAAGATAGAAGAAACAATCTGCAGGAATTAATAAATGCTGCTACTCAATTTGAAGAAGAGACCGAGAACGCAGATGTAGAGGGATTCTTATCAACAGCAGCTTTAACCACAGAGAATGATACAAAAAAAAATCATCCTAACTCTGTCACTTTAATGACTCTCCATAACAGTAAAGGATTAGAATTTCAAAATGTATTTATAACGGGGCTAGAACAAGGCTTATTCCCTAGTTATAGGTCAATTGATACTCCCTCTCTTCTAGAAGAAGAAAGGAGATTATGTTATGTGGGCATAACAAGAGCTAAAGAGAGGGTTTTCTTATCACATGCAAGGGAAAGGAGATTGTGGGGAGGCATGCGGGAACCAACAATTCCTTCAATATTCCTCTCAGAAATACCAGAGGAACTAATTGATGGAGAATTACCGCAATCTGGTGGTGCCTCTATTAGAAGGGATCGTCATCTTGACCGTTTAACAAGAGTGGATCGCAACTATTCAAATGAATTTATTAATAAACCTATCAATGCGGTAAGAAAACTTTATTCAGGGCCCAGTAAAGGTAAAAGTTGGTTGGTTGGAGATAAAGTAATTCACTCCAAATTTGGAAAGGGTGAAATTATACATATTTTTGGCAGTGGCGAAAAAATATCGTTAGCAGTAAAGTTTGGTGATAAAGGGAGCAAAATTCTAGACCCAAGATTAGCCCCCATAAAAGCAATAAAATGAAATTTGCATGAATGATATTTCTGCTTATATTAATTCAGCAATATTAAAACTTCCTTTTGATTTGTTTAATATAATTTCTAAGTATATTGAATTGAATAGTAACGTTAAAGTTGCAATTGTGGGTGGCTATATAAGAGATTTATTAATCACAAAATTTCATAAAAAGATATTTTTCAAACCTCTCGATATAGATATAGTTACAGAAGGATCTTCAGTTGATTTAGCAAAGTTCATAAAAAAAAATGTCTCAAATGTTGAACTTTGTCTGATAAAAGAATTTGAAATATACGACACAGTAGAGCTAAATATTAATAATTTAAAAATTGATATAGCTTCTGCGAGAAAAGAAAATTATGAATCTCCAGGATTAAATCCAATCGTCAAACATTCAAATATTGAAGAGGATTTAAAAAGGAGAGATTTTAGTATAAATGCAATAGCTTTTGAATTCTCAAATCGAGAAATTTATGATTTCTTTGATGGAGTAAAACATATACAAGAAAAAGAATTACATTTACTTCATGAAAATAGTATCCGTGATGACCCTAGTAGATTAATAAGATGCGCAAGATATGCATCAAGATTAGGTTTCAAAATTTCAAAAAAATCACTTCAACAATCTCAAAGGATTGTGGAAAGTTGGCCATGGGAAGTTATAAAAAATGATACCAAATCTAAATTTCCGCCTGGAATAAGTATAAGAATTAGGATGGAATTGTCAGAAATATACAAATATGACAATCTGTCAAAAATAGTTTCTTTATTAAATGATTGGGAGGTTATTTCTATTTTAAATAAAAATATTAGTGTTAATAATAAATTCTTGAGGGGTTTAAAGTGGATTAAAAAATTAAAGGGAAATTATATTCTCTATCTATTAAAAAATTCAAAAAATTTAGAGCTAAATTGTCAAAGATTTTTTATAAATAAAAAGGAGAAGAAGATACTAAATGATTACTTAAATATTACAAATCAATTAGAAAATGAAAAAGAAAAATTTAAATATTTTACCCCCTCAAATTGGACTGAGTTTATTGAAACAAAAAATTTAGATGAAGAAACAGTTAAATTGTTAATCTGCAATGGAGGTTTATTTTGGAAATCATTTTTTAAATGGCTATTTATTTATAAATTTATCAAGTCAAAGAAAAGTGGGGACTTATTAAAAAGTGAAGGATGGCAACCAGGAAAAACAATGGGGGATGAAATTAAAAGGTTGAGATATATAGAGATAGATAAAATCAAAAGGAAATAATTATCAATTTATTACTTCTCCGACCTTATACCATGCATCCTTTAAAAATCTTTCATACTTAGGGTTACAACTAACCAAAAGTGGGCCACATGTTTGTGGATCTAATAATAATGAAATTATTTCTTTAAAACTTTCTTGATCTAATTTCTTGTTTTCCGAAAATGCAATAATTCTTTTATTTCGATTTTCTGAGAGAATTTGATCTAATATTTCTTTATTTGATTCGAACAAAGAACTTTGGACGCCTTTTTGTATTAAATCAAATATCCCTGGATAAGCTTTAAATGAAGATAAATCTAATAAAACCTTAATAGGTTCAAATTTATTATTTTTCCTTATTAAATTAGATGAGTCAATCATCTCTTTAAGGTGTCCGATAAATCCATATCCTGTTATATCAGTAGCTGCATTTATAAATGTTTCTCCTAACTTATTTTGAAGTAAATAGATTTGGTCAATTAATGGTTGCTGACTTGTAACTAAATTTTTCATTATCGCCTCATAACTATCTTTCAAATTTATATCTTGCATTTGAGCAGCGAAAAAAATTCCCACACCTAGGGGTCTAGACATTAGGATAATATCTCCTTTTTGCATTCCTGATTTGAACCATGGTTTTACTCCATTTTTCAATACTCCCTGAACAGTTACAGAAATGTCGATTCCCAAAGAATAAGGTTTATCAACTAAACTTCTTGACTCAAATGTATGCCCTCCAATCAACTTTCCGCCTTGATCCTCAACTGTTGTCTTTATACCTTTTAGACTATGTAAAAAAAGATAACTTTGAAAATCTTTATCTACTTTTGGGAGAGATATTAAGGCCTGTGCAGATGAAAGTTTTACTCCTGAAGCCCATAAATCTGAGCATGCATGTAATACAGTAATTTTTGCATTTAGCCAAGGATCACTTATTAATGATGGAAATCCATCAACGCTTTGAAGGATAATATCTTGTTCATTATTATAAATTTCAACAGAATCCTCAGGGGAAGTTGCAAAATTTTCTAGTTGAGCATTTATTAAGGATTTGTTTAAAATACTTTGAGAAATTTTAGCAGCGCATCCTCTGCAATCATCCATCAAATCTTCTTTCCCTTTTTGATTCATATTTGAGTCTAAAAGACGAAATTTATTTATAAAAGCCTCATCAATTTTATTTTTAAGGTACCAAATAAGGAAAGAAGGACCTATTACAAAATCACCATAAAAAGCAAAAGCTTTTGGAATTTCTCTAGGAAAAGAATTTACTATTTGCAAACCAAATTTTTGAGGGAACCATTTTTTTAATGATTGGCCTTTTAAGTCCCTCTGAATATTAATTGCCAATATATTTAAAACTTTTACTGCAAAGATTCCAGATGAAGGTCTATTAGAAGATCCTATAACTGCGCAATCACCAGTCGCAAAAATTCCTAAAAAATTTTTCAACTTTAATTTCTTATTTGTAATAAATCGTCCTTTTGAATCCAATTCTGAAATATTTTTTTGTGCCCATAGTGGTGATGAATTTCCTGTACATAAGAGAATTTTGCCATAACGTAAAGGAAGTTTTTTAACTATATCTATATTAGATCTACCTAAAGTTTTTAAAATTTTGTTATCTACTTTATTTGATTTACATAGAATCTTTAAAGATCTTTTTTTCCATCGTTTTCTAAGAGCAAAAGCAACTTCAATTGCGGCAAGTCCGCTTCCGACAATAACAAAAGATTGTTCATTATCAGAATCATACTTATCTTCGTTTTTAATTAAGTCATAAGCTTTATAAAAAGGTTTAATTGGGAAAGCAATTTGATTTTTTACTAAATCTTCAAATTCTTCTGGAATCTTGGTTTGACTTCCATAGTTAAGTACTAATTTCGAGTAATCAATTGATGGTCTATCTTTTAAGGAAATCTTTTTTAATTGAAAATCTATATTTGTTACTTCTTCATTTATAAATGATATTTTTGCCTTTTTAGCTAAAAATCTTATATCAATTAAGCTATCATCCAAAGAAATTGATTTAGCAATTACAGAAGGGAACATAGCCGAATAAACTAAATGAATATCTCTAGATATAATTGAGATAGGAATTTCTGGCATTAATTTCGGATACATCAACCATTTTCTCATCAAAAGAACATTTGTATGTCCTCCTCCAATTAGTACTAGATGATTAAAAGTCATTTGTATCACAATGAATAAAGAGCATTTATTACCAATTAAAAAATCAAAATTAGGAATAATCGGTGGGAGTGGTTTCTATTCAATAGATAAAATAGAATGTTTTAAAGAACTTGAGGTCAATACACCTTATGGTAAACCTTCTGATTCAATTAGGCTCTTTAAAATTGATAATTTAGAAATAGCTTTTTTAGCAAGGCATGGAAGATCACATATCCTCAACCCAACAGAAATTCCTTATAAAGCAAACATTTGGGCCCTACGATCATTGGGGGTGAGATGGATTGTGGCTCCATCAGCAGTTGGCTCACTTCAAGAACAAATTAGACCACTTGATATTGTTGTTCCTGATCAATTTATTGATAGAACTAATAATAGACCAGCAACATTTTTTAATGAAGGGGCAGTAGCTCACGTAACTATGGGAGATCCTTTCTGTAGGAATTTATCAGGAATTTTAAGCAATGTTGGAGAAAAAAATATTCCTGGAGGAAGGCAATTACATAGAGGAGGTACATATCTAGCTATGGAGGGTCCTGCTTTCTCAACTCGTGCAGAATCTAACTTATATAGAAATTGGGGATGCTCAATAATTGGAATGACTAATCATACTGAAGCAAGATTAGCTAAAGAAGCGGAGATAGCTTATTCCTCTTTATCAATGGTTACTGATTATGATTGCTGGCATCAAACTCATCAAGAAGTATCTGTTGAGATGGTTCTTGAAAATCTCAGAGCGAATACAGAAATTGCTAATAAAATCGTTTTTGAAATAGCAAAAGTAATTGATATAGAGAGACCTACCAGCAAATCCCATAATTCTTTGAAAGATGGTTTAATAACCCAAAAAGAAAATATCCCTAGCTCAACAAAAGAAAAGCTAAAGATATTTACCGATTCATACTGGAGCTAAATTATATTGAATTAGCTAAAAGTTAGGAAACTTTATCCTGCTCCAACTCCTTGGTATGATCCATAGAAAAATATACCTAATACAAAAATAACTGCTATTCCACCAGCTGTAGCAACTAGCCAAAGTGGAAGAGTCCCTTCAGTCCATCTTCTTTCCCAGGCAACGGCTGGCCTGCCATCAGGTAATCTATCTGGAATTCGGCCATCAGGGCCTTTAAGTTTACTCATAGTTTTAAATTAATTGAAAAAGTAACTGGAAAATAAAATTCCCAAAACAAACACAGACAACAAGCCTAGGTAAAGGCTTGTACGATTAAGTTCAACCGGAACTTTATTAGGATTTTCGTTTACTTGCATAATTGATAATTTTAACGTCTGATAAATTGCATAGCTGCTATGGCACCTAAGAAAAATACTGAAGGAATAGCAAGAGCATGAACTGCTAGCCAACGTACAGTAAAGATTGGATAAACGCGGACTTCAACTGCCTGCATTGGGGCTTGAGAGTTTGACATAGTTATTTTGTTCTTAAATCCAATTGAGATTTAGCATCATATCTTTGTGTTACAACAGGTGCTTTTGATTCAGAGGCCTGGAAATAACTATCGGGACGTGGTGTTCCAAAAGCATCGTAGGCTAAACCTGTATAAACAAATAGAAAACCCGCTATAAAAATAGCTGGAAGTGTTACTGCATGAATAATCCAGTATCTAATACTGGTAATTATTTCAAAGAATGGGCGTTCACCCGTTGAACCTGCGGCCATAATCACAATTATTTACTCTATGATCTTACAAGGAAAAATCCAAAGTTTGTGGAGAAATTTACAGCTTGGTTACAGACAGTTGTTAAATTACAAAAAAATTAATGATTTTTTTATCTTTAGTAACTCAGCCGTTCCACTTTAATATGTATCCTCTTTCTCCTAAAATAAATCCTTTTTTAGTTCCTAATTCATCTTTTTCTAAGAATTGAATTTTTATAAAATTTGTTGGAAGATTTGAAGCGATAGGATCAGAATTCCAAGTTTTACCATTATCTTTACTAACTATTAAAGTACCATTACCGCCTCCAGCCCAGATATTTCCATCAGGATCCCATCCCATATCTAAATAGTTATATCCATTTAAAATTGGAACTATTGGTTTACTCCAACTTTCTACATCATTCGTATCTTCATTAAATCTTATTTCAGCTCCTCGAGATAACATCCATAAATTTCCATTTGGATTAAACCCTATGCTTTGAACTCTCTTACTACTTGCTCTTTGATGAGCTATCCAGGTATCGCTATTACTATCAAGAGTGGAGAAAAAATTGCCAAGACTACTTACACTTACATAATCTCCATTAGCTGTTTTTCTTAAATCTCTTATACCTCCCTGCTCAGAAGGGTCTGATACTTTTGCTTCCCATGTTTCACCACCATTAGTTGTTAAATAAATCGCAGCTGAAGTTGTGGCCAATTCAGCAACCCCATCATCAATAGTTGAAACTAAAAAAGGTTGACCGGGGAGTTTACCAAGAGATAATCTAGTCCAATTTTTACCTTCGTCAATAGTATGCATTACTAATGAAGGTTGTCCGATTAACCAACCTTCAGAACCTTTGAAATCAATATCAAGTAAGCGGAAATTTTCTTCAGCAGCAATATCTAATGATCTTTTTTCCCATGAACCCCCTCCATCATTAGACTCCATAATTAATCTATTTGAGCCAACTAAAAATCCATGGCTATCATCTATAAAATCTATATCTAATGCATTTGATTGATCTTCAAATTGTATTGTTTGCCAGGGACTACTTTCGCTCATTTTTACGCCTGTAGAAGAACAACTACTTAAAACAACGCAAAGTGTCAGAGATAAAAGAAGGTTTGGAATACTAGTTAAAAAATTTTTCATAAGATATATATTAATGCAAAGAGTATAAAGAAAGGAAACATGCCGCGGCAAATGCTAAACCTCCAAAAATTAAGATATTTTTCTGACCAGGAGGCAAACTATTGAATCCAAAGCCATAAGTCAGATTTTCTTCAAAACCGCTAGGTTTTTCTCTTGGGCCTATATCTTTGTATAAGTTCTTTCCTGCTCTACAAACTGGGCAAGCAAAAGTATTCCCATCAATTTCTGAAAAAGGGGTGTTTTTGGGTATGTTAAGCTTCTTATTTCCTTCTGTCGGATCATAAATGTATCCACAACTTCTACATTCGAATCTATTTTGTTCTAAATTAGAAATTAGTTCTTTATCTTTAATTTCTGAAATTTTTTCAGGAAAATCTTTTGTTGCTAAATCTTCAACTGTTTGGTTATTCTCAGAAGATGGTTGAATGTTTTCAGTCACGATTTAGAATTTAACTTTAGAGACTCTAAAAGATTTTGCTTAATTAAGCGAATTTTCCCTCAATTTTTTTTTAAAATGTTTTCATTACCAGGCTATGAATATTTTTTAGGGTTTTTAATTATTGCTGCTGCTGTTCCAATTTTAGCTTTAGTTACTAACTTTATAGTTGCCCCAAAAGGAAGAACTGGCGAGCGAAAATTAACTTACGAATCTGGGATGGAGCCTATTGGGGGGGCTTGGATCCAATTCAATATCAGATACTACATGTTTGCATTAGTATTCGTTATATTTGATGTTGAGACAGTATTCCTCTACCCTTGGGCTGTTGCTTTTAATAAATTAGGCTTGCTAGCATTTATTGAGGCTCTAATTTTTATTGCGATTTTAGTAATTGCACTCGCTTACGCCTGGAGAAAAGGAGCACTTGAATGGAGTTAAAAAATTGAACAATTCACTTTCACCAAAAGCAATAAGAGAACTAAGAGAAGAAACTTGTAATCCTCTCGGGGCTCCTCAGATTACCACTGATTTGAGCGAAAACATTATAATGACAAGCCTCGATGATCTTCATAACTGGGCTAGATTAAGTAGCCTTTGGCCTCTTTTATATGGAACGGCTTGTTGTTTCATTGAATTTGCAGCCCTTATAGGTTCTAGGTTTGATTTCGACAGATTTGGTCTAGTACCTAGAAGTTCCCCAAGACAAGCTGACTTGCTCATTGTTGCAGGTACAGTCACAATGAAAATGGCTCCTGCATTAGTAAGACTATATGAGCAAATGCCCGAACCAAAATATGTTATTGCCATGGGTGCTTGTACAATTACCGGTGGTATGTTCAGTGCAGACTCAACTACCGCGGTTAGGGGTGTTGATAAATTAATTCCAGTTGACTTATATCTTCCTGGATGTCCTCCTAGACCAGAAGCTATTTTTGATGCAGTAATTAAATTGAGAAAAAAAGTTAGTAATGAAAGTATTCTTGAAAGGAGCAAGGCTGAGCAAACACACAGGTATTTAACAGTAGATCATGATATGAAACTTGTTTTTTCAGAAAATACTGGAGAGTATTTAAATAAAAGATCTGAGAAATCGATAGAGTCTTCTAACTTCAAGCAGATAGAAGAAACTGGCGAAAATGTTAATGAAGCAAATTTAACAGACAAAGAAATAAAATAATGGGAAACGAAAATTCACCTAATTCTTCAGAAGAAATTGTAGAACAAAGAGGAATAGTAAGTAATCAACTTTCTAAAGATGGGATTTTAAACGAATCTTTAGGTAATGATCACATAGGCGTAGAGATCCTGTCAGTGAAACCTGGGGAATTGTACGAAGCAATATCTACTTTAAAAAGATATGGATTTAATTACCTGCAGTGTCAAGGAGGTTACGATGAAGGTCCAGGAAAATCTCTTGTAAGTTTTTACCATTTAATCTCACTTGGAGATATTAAAGAAATAAAAGAGATTAAAGAAATCAGAGTAAAAGTCTTTTTAAAAAGAGATTCAGATTTATCAGTACCTAGCCTTTATAAAATTTTCAAAGGGAGTGATTGGCAAGAAAGAGAAACTTTTGACATGTTCGGAATTAACTTTACTGATCATCCAAATCCAAAAAGACTTTTAATGCCAGAAGACTGGAGAGGTTGGCCATTAAGAAAAGACTATATTCAACCTGATTTCTATGAATTACAAGATGCATATTAAATAAATTTATATATTTAATTTCTTCAATTTTTTATTCATAAACATTACTGCCCTAGCAAGTCTTCTAGGATCATGCCTGAGTGTTGGGGTTATATTTCTTGAATAAAGTGGGGCTTGCAAAACATAATATCCTTCTGAAATTAATTCTTCTTTATTACAAATAACTGGGAAAGCTCCTTTACTCTGGTAATAATCAAGAAGCGGTGATTTTTCTAATTGGACTTGAGAAAGTATTGAGTTAAATATTCGAGTTTTTACACCAAAATTTGATAGTTGCTTTTCTATTGATTTGATATGTTGATAAACATCAAGACCATCCGTTTCCCCTGGTTGTGTCATCAAATTACTTATATAGATCTTAGGAGCATTACTTTTTAGAAGAGCATCTACAATCTCGGGTACTAGTAAATTAGGCAGCAAAGAAGTATAAAGACTTCCTGGACCAAGGATTATTAGATCAGCTTCTTTAATAGATTCAAGAGCACTAGGAAGAGCTGATGGATTTTCAGGTATATAACCAATCCTGGAAATCGGTTTTTTAGATTGACTTATTTTGCTTTCACCAAATATTTTCTCACCATCTTCTAGTTCTGCCCAAAGCATTACATCAATGTTTGTTGCTGGCAACACCTGTCCCTGTACTGCTAAAACTTTACTAGAGGCCTGAACAGCCTTCTCTAAACTACCTGTAATTGTTGTTAAAGCTGATAAAAAAAGATTTCCAAAACTATGTCCTTCTAATCCACTGCCTCCAGAAAATCTATATTGAAATAGTCTTGTTAGAATTGGTTCTTCGTTTGATAAGGCTGCCAAGCAATTTCTTATATCTCCTGGTGGTTGCACTCCTAATTGTTTTCTTAAAACTCCACTACTACCTCCATCATCAGAAACTGTAACGATTGCAGTAATGTTACTACTATAGTTTTTTAAGCCCTTCAATAAAGTTGATAAGCCTGTTCCACCTCCAATAGCAACAATGTTTGGGCCTCTATTTAATTTACTTTTTATTCTTAGCGCATCTACTAAAAATGTATTCTTTTCTGGAACAAGTGCTTTTTGAATAGAATTAATACTTCTATTTTGTCCAATACCAATTAATAAAAGGCCAAATAAGAAGATTAATGGCCCTAAAATTGAAATAGGCAAAATACTTGTTAGACCATTCATTATCCAAAAAAACACTTCTATTAATAAATAAAGAGGTCTTAAATTAGTCCAGATCGTAATACCTAATAAAGAAGTCAATAATCCTATAGCAGAAGTTATCATCCATCTTTTGATTACAAGCCCTGGCAGAAGCCAACTTAGGATTCTTATAATTCTATTTATCAAACCCAAATTTGATTTTTTAAAATAAGATAAAGTTCTTTTTATTCTTTTTTTCTTCTTCCTCATCAAAAGTCCTCTAAAATTTTTTAAAATTTAAATATGTTTAAATTGATTATAAATCAAATACATACATCCTTTTTTATTTTAAAAAGTAGGCAATATAAATACAAAGACAATTTGCTCTATATAAATTTTGAAAAAATCAAAACATGCTGTTGAAACAAATAATCTCTCTATTAGTTGGGGTGAACTTAATGTTCTGAATAAAATCAATTTAAAACTTAATGAGGGAGAAAGATTAGCTATTGTTGGCCCTTCAGGTTCTGGAAAATCTACTATATTAAAAATTTTGGCTGGTCTAATTCTACCCACTGAGGGTGATTTAAGTATATTTGGACAAAAACAAACTTACTTAAGATTAGATCAAACTAATCCTCCAGATGTAAGATTAGTTTTTCAAAATCCTGCTTTATTAGGATCTTTAACTATTGCAGAAAATGTAGGCTTCATACTTCAGAGGAATAAGAAATTTTCCAAAAAATTTATTCAAGAAACTGTTAGAGAATGTCTAGAAGAAGTAGGGTTATTTAACGTTGAGAATAAACTTCCAAATGAATTAAGTGGTGGTATGCAAAAAAGAGTAAGTTTTGCTAGAGCTTTAATTAGAGAAGATGATTCAAATACAATAAATCAGCCTTTATTACTTTTTGATGAACCTACTGCGGGGCTAGACCCTATTGCTTCATCAAGAATTGAAGATTTAATAAATAAGACAAACAATAAAGCCAATGGATCATCTATTGTTGTTAGCCATGTTCTTAGTACTATAGAAAGGACTTCTGAAAAAGTTGTCATACTTTATGGAGGAAAATTCAGATGGGCCGGTTCTATTGATGAATTTAAAGAGAGTGATGATCCTTATGTTTTTCAATTTAGGAATGGAAACCTTACTGGTCCAATGCAACCAAAAGAGGTTTAAAAATTATGCGTAGAAGCTTAAGAGATTCAATAGTAGGATTTTCCTTATTAGGAGGAATATTAATATTTACATTTTTTTCATTCTGGTTAAGAGGTGTAAAACTATCTTCAAAAAATTGGTATCTTTTTGCAGAATTTAATAATGCAAGCGGATTATCAAAAAAATCTCCAGTAACTTATAGAGGAATCTTAGTAGGTTCAATCGAAGATATTCTTTTTACTAATGAATCAATTAAAGCAAAAATTGTTCTTAATAATCCTGATATTATTCTTCCTAAGCCAGCATTTGCAAGAGTTGTGACCAATTCTTTTCTAGGAGGGGATGTTCAAGTAGCTTTAGAAACTAGTGAAAAAACAATTCCAAATAATACTGCAAAAGCTTTATCAGAAAAATGTGATAGTAAATTAATTATTTGCCAAGGAGATACTATTACTGGAAAGCAGCTTTCAAGCCTTTCAAACATTACTAACCGGATTAATCAAATACTAAAAGAATCAAATCAAGAAAATTTAATTGAAAATGTAGTTAATTCAATTGATCAATTTGATAGAACACAAGAAAATCTTGATGAACTAATTTATTTATCAAAGCAAGAAATTCTAAGAGTTAAACCACTTATTAAAGAAGTTACTATTGCAGCAGCACATTTAAACAATATATTGTCAACAATCAATGACAAAGAAACTTTGAGAGATATTAAGTTAACAATCGAAGCAGCCGAATCAATATCAGGCAAATTTGATGAGATGAGTGATGATTTCGAACAATTACTAAAAGACAAAGAATTAACTAAATCTATAAGAGATTTAACAATTGGGCTTTCTAAATTCCTTAACGAGATTTACCCATAAAAATTTAAAATTCATTTATTGCGTTTAAAGCCATCGCTGCAATTGCCTTATCTGTAGCTTTTGGTAATTGAACATATTTCCCTCGTGCAGATTCTGCTAGTTCTTTTCCAAAGCCACTAGCGATAAATTTCCTTTCTGTATCTATTATCAATAGCTTTATTCCTAACATAGGATATTTTGCTGCAATATCTAATACTTCTTGTTTCAAATTTAAATTTTCATTTTGATTTTCATTTTCCACTTGACCTAATGAAATACCTAAAGGAACATTACCTCTCCCATCGGTTATAGCAACAACAATCACCTGACCTATATCTCCTGTAGAGAGAGCATTTTTCGCAACTTTTGCTGATTGAGTTAACCCATGAGCTAGAGGAGATCCACCACCACATGGCATAGTTTCTAGTCTCCTTTTTGCTGCGGTAATAGATCTTGTTGGAGGCAAAAGAACTTCTGCTTGATTTCCTCTGAAAGGTATAAGAGCTACTTCATCTCTATTTTCATAGGCCTCTGTCAAAAGTCTGATTACTGCACCTTTTGCACTTTGCATTCTATTAAGTGCCATAGAACCGCTAGCATCGACTAAAAAGATAACTAAAGCTCCTGCCTTTTTTTGAAGAAGCTTTGCTCTGAAGTCATTTTCTTCAATAACTATTGATTTACCAGGATTCCTTAATCTTCTTGATTTTTGATAAGGAGCGGCAGCTCGCAGAGTTGCATCTACAGCAATTCTTTTTACTTTACCTCTTGGAATTATAGGTTTTACATATCTTCCTCTGCTGTCACTAAATATCACTGATCTACTTCCACTATTTCCAGCTTTTGCTTTAGCTGACGAAAAAAGTAATAAATCAGGATCAACCATACATTCCTCAGGATCTAATATAAATTCTTCAGGTATTTCGGGAGTAGATTCGTCTTCTCCTTCAGAATTATCTTCTTCTTGTTCTTGCTCTTGATTATCATCATTTTCATTAGCCTCAGGTTCAGATTCATCATTGTTTGATTGAGGTGGTGGTGGGCTCTGATCCTCTGGAGGCGGAGGTTGAATATCATCATCTTCAGGTGGTATTTGCATTGCTCGGGGAAGAATAACTAATCTTACTGCCGCTTTTAGATCCTCAGAATTTACGTACTCATCACCTCGAAGAGCTGCATTCGCTTTAGCTACTTTTACTGCAAACAATTCTGATCTATGCCCTTCTACTCCCCCTCTAAGAGCTTCATTAACTAAATAGGTTATTTGTTCTTTTGTTATCTTCACATCCTTTAACCATTGCCTTGCCAAAATTAATTGAGTGGATAAATTATCAGACTCTTCGGACCATTTTTCTGAAAATTTAATATTATTTTCCGCATGTGATAAAACAGATTTTGTAATTTCAACTCTTTGAGTATTATCAATAGATTGATCTGCGGAAAGCACAATCGCAAAACGATCTAAAACATGATCTCTCAAAGCACCTTCTTCAGGATTATAAGTTGCTATTAAGAGTGAATTACAAGGATGAGAGAGACTTAAACCATCTCTTTCAATATTATTTTGCTCTCTTCCAGTAGCCTCAAGAATTAAATTTACAATTCCATCATCCAATAAATTTATATCATCTACATAAAGAACACCTCTATGAGCCTCCGCTAAAATTCCAGGCTGAAAAACTTGTTCTCCCGTATTTAATGAGGCAGCAACATCAATGGATCCAACAAGTCTATCTTCAGTTATTCCTATAGGTACTTGAATAAATGGTGCCTCTCTTACTTTTTTAGGTATTTCATCAATTTGATTCAGGTAATCACTTCCAATTATCTCCTTTAACAATTTATTAGTATTAATATCCCATTCCTCTGGAATATTTGGATCTAGGTTCCTACCAATAGGTCTTAATAAAGTACTATCTTGATTTAACTTATCCAAAACTGATTCAGTATCTAATACTTCTATAGGAGGGATCAAATTATGTAAACCTCTTGCCAATACAGACTTACCAGTACCTCTACCGCCAGCAATAATAACTCCACCTAAAGTTGGGTCTACTGCCGCAAGGAGTAAAGATAATTTCAATAAGCTATGGCCTGTAATTGCCGCCAAAGGAAAAGCTCTAAAAGAGTCCTTTGATTTCATTAAATCTTTTATTTCTACTTTTCCTTTTAATTCTTGATTCAAAATCACTTTAAAAATGCCTGATATAGAATTTATCCAATAACTTTGTTTTTTGTAGTGGAATTATCAAATCTTAATATCAAAAATGGCCTATGTATATCCCTAGGAGCAAATATTGATAGTAAATTCGGAAGCCCTATAGAGTCTCTATTAGTTTCCAAACCAAAAGTAGAAGAAATAATAAAAGAGTGGGGAGATCAATCCATTACTAAAAAAGAAGAAAACAGAAAATCTAAACTAAACTTTTTATGGTCTTCAATATATGAGACTTCACCTCATGGAGTTGAAAATGAACAGCCAAACTATCTTAATACTCTTGTCCTTGTAAAGAGTAATTATTTTCCAAAGCCATCAACAAAAAATGCAAAGTTGCTTTTAAAAAAGCTAAAAAAATTAGAGATTTTTTTTGGACGTGAAAAGACTCCAAAAGGGAAGAAATGGTTATCAAGATGTCTTGATTTAGATGTTCTATGGTGGGAAGATTTTCATATAATTGATAAGGAATTAACATTACCTCACCCTAGATACATTAATCGTAATTTCGTTATTACCCCACTATCTGAAATTTTAAGTAGAAGTCAAAAAATCAAAAAATTTGAAGACCCAAGATGGTCTATTACTTAATAGACAAAAGCAAAAAATAACTGTTAGGCTATTTTTATTTAAAAATTATGACCAATAAAAATCTTATAAAAAGATCAATTTTTAAAGAAAAAATCTCTGAGTTAGAATCAAAAAAATTTAGTTTTGAAATTAATAGAATTGAGCTTCCAAATGGGCATGAAGGTGAATATGGATACATTAAGCATCCTGGGGCTGCCTTAGCTGTACCGATTACAAAAGATAATAAAGTTATAATTCTTAGGCAATATAGATTTGCTGTTTCAAGGTATTTATTAGAATTCCCAGCAGGTACGTTAGAAATAGGCGAAACTCCTATTAATTCAATAAAAAGAGAAATACAAGAAGAGACTGGATTTAGTGCAGAAAAATGGGATAAATTAGGAACACTTGTCCCAGCACCTGGTTATGCAGATGAAGAGATTCATTTATTTTTAGCACGTGATTTGAGGAAACTAAATTCCGAGGTGAAAGGAGATTTAGATGAAGATATAGAAGTATTAATTTTAGATCCCCACGAATTAGATAATCTTTTTTCTAGTGGGGATGAAATTCTTGACGCAAAAACTGTGACTGCTTGGTACAGAGCACAACAATTTTTAGACGAATCATGAATAATCCTAGAATACTTTTCTGGCATAGAAAGGACCTAAGAATATCCGATAATCAAGCCTTAATAAAAGCATTTTCATTATCAAATGCTATTACATCAACTTATATCTTAGATAAAAATTATTCACACGATTTTAATGCAAATTCAAGAGCTTGGTTTCTAGGAAATTCGCTTCAAGAGTTAGGAAATAATTGGAGAGAAATTGGTAGCAGGCTAGTTATAGGAGAAGGAGATCCAGTATTAATAATTCCTGAATTAGCAAAGACTATAGATGCTAAATTTGTTTTTTGGAATAAATCAATTGAACCTTATGAGATTAATCGAGACTTACAAATAAAAAATAATTTAAAGGGAAAAAACATACAAGTTATTGAATCTTGGGATCACTTATTGATGGAACCTTCAAAAATATTTTCAGGAAATAATAAACCTTATTCGGTTTATGGACCTTTTTATAAAAACCTTAAATTAAAAATGAATTTATTAGGTTCATATGATCAAGATAAAGTTATTTTACGGATAAAAGATTTAGATAATATATTTAAAGAAAAAAAGATAATAAAGTCATCCGATTCGGTTCTAAAGAAATTTGTTAAAAATATCAAATTTTCTGGATCTAAGATCTGTCCTTGTAGACCTGGTGAGAAGGCTGCAGAAATACTATTAGAAAACTTTATTAACGAAAAAAAAATATATTCTTATAATTCTGCAAGAGATTTACCTTCCTATAATGGAACATCTTTTTTAAGTGCATCTCTCAGATTCGGAACCATCAGTATTAGAAAAGTTTGGAATGCCACATTAAATTTAAAATCAGGTTTTGAAAATCACGAAAATTACTTATCAATTGAAACTTGGCAAAAAGAACTTGTTTGGAGGGAATTTTATCAACATTGCTTATTCCATTTTCCAGAACTCGAAAGGGGGCCATATAGAAAAAAATGGGATCAATTTCCGTGGCAAAATAATAATGAATGGTTTCAGCATTGGAGCAACGGCGAAACTGGTGTGCCAATAGTTGATGCTGCAATGAGACAACTAAATAGCTCTGGATGGATGCATAATAGATGTAGAATGATAGTCGCTTCATTTCTAGTAAAAGACCTTATATGCAGTTGGCAAATGGGTGAGAATAAATTTATGGAGATATTGGTTGATGGAGACTTAGCTTCAAATAATGGGGGATGGCAGTGGAGCGCAAGTAGCGGCATGGATCCAAAACCTCTGAGAATTTTTAATCCATATACTCAAGCAAAAAAATTTGATCCTATTTGTGAATACATAAAATTTTGGATTCCTGAATTATCTAAAGTGTCAAATACAGATCTACTAAATGGTGAGATATCTATTTTAGAAAAAAATAATTATTCAAAGCCTATTGTCAATCATAATATGCAACAAAGATTATTTAAATCACTTTATGCAGAAATTTGAATTTCATTTATACAATTTTTTAAAACTTTATTTAAATTATCTGCCACATAAACTTGTTCTTCATAAGAAATTTCAGGAAACATTGGAAGACTTAAAACTTCTGTGCAAGTTCTTTCTGTATTTATGAGTTTTGTTCTCGAAAAATTTTTATTTTTATAAGCTATTTGTGCGTGAATTGGAATTGGATAATAAATAATTGAGTTAATACCCTTTTCAAAAAGTTGTTGCTTTACTAAATTCCTTAAGGAATAATACTTTTTGTAATCAGTTTCAAATAAGTTTGAAAAATCTTCCTTTAAAAAATACTTTTCATTTCTTAATTTGATAACAAATTGATTCCAAGAATGAGAAATAGAATTAGAACTGATTTTTGGTAAACTAATAAATGGGTTTTTTTCTAATAAATCAAAATAATTATTAGCGATTTTTTGACGATTTTTAATCCAGTTAGAAACATATTTTATTTTGATATTTAATACGGCAGCTTGAACAGTATCGAGTCTACTGTTGTATCCAATTTGAGTATGGTGATATCTTATTGGGCTTCCATGTACAGCTAGTTCTCTAATTTTTTTCGCAATTTTTTGATCTGATGTTGTTACTGCTCCAGCATCTCCAGCAGCTCCTAAGTTCTTCGTAGGGAAAAAGCTAAAACATCCTATATCACCTATGCTGCCAACTCTAGAATTTTTCCACATTGTGCATGTTGCCTGCGCGCAATCTTCGATTACTTTTAAATTATATTTATCAGCCAATGACTTTATTAAAGTCATATTCACTGCATTTCCAAACAGATGTACTGGCATAATCGCTTTAGTTTTAGAATTTATTTCTTGCTCTATTAATTGAGTATTAATAAGATAAGTTTCTGGATCTATATCCACCAAAATTGGATTAGCACCAACTGCGCTAATAGCCTCAGCAGTTGCAAAAAAGCTAAAAGATGAGGTAATCACTTCGTCACCCTCACCAATGCCAAGTGCGCGCAAAGCCAAAACCAAAGCATCAGTTCCACTATTACAGCCTATTGTATTTTGAACTCCAATCAGATTAGAAAATTTTTCCTCAAATTTGGTAATCTCTTTTCCTTTAATATATTGCCCCCCTTTTAAAACTTTTAAAACCTCACTCTCAATTTCAGAACCAATTTCTTGGTACTGTCTATCTAAGGTAAATGGTGGTATCTGCATAGTTAATATACTAACCCTAAACGATATTTATATGGGTAGAAAATTATTTTAATTCATTTAAACCAACTCGGTTCTTTACCAGGAGTCCATTTAATATTGCACCCAAGCGATGGAATCTGATTTGAAGGATAAGAATGATCAAGATACAAATCTCTTACTGCAGAACGCAAATCTTCCCCAGTTATAGGAATATTATTACCTGGTCTACTTCTATCTAATTGGCCGTGATAATACAATGAGAAATTCCCATCCCCTTTATTCGAAAAAAAGTAAAAATCTGGGGTACAAGACGCTTTTAATGCCCTGGCAAATTTTTGATTTACATCGAATAAATAAGGAAAACTCCATCCTTGAAATTGAGCCTGTTCTTTCAATTTCTCAGGCGAATCTGAGGGATGAGTCAAAATATCATTACTAGAAATAGCAACTGTTTGTACAGTAGACTCAATATCTTTACTTAAGGTGAAAATTTGATTTTCAATATATTTAACAAAGGGACAATGGGCACAAATAAACATTATAAGTAAATGCCTATCATCTAAATTATGAGAATTAAAAATTTCATTATTCGAAGAATTAACATTTAACATTTCGAAATTAGGTAATCGAAAACCTAATTCCAAAATCATAGAATTTGTTCTGACCATGTTTAAACTAAATATTTCTTATATTTGAGAATTATTATATATTTTGCAGTAATCCGCGAAGATAGGTCCTTTTATATAGGAGAATAATAGAAATAATAAACAAAATGCTTCTAAATCTAACTGGCAAAAAAATTCTCGTTACAGGAATTGCCAACAATCGTTCAATAGCATGGGGTATTGCTCAACAACTTTCAAAAGCTGGCGCAGAACTTGGAATCACATATTTACCTGATGATAAAGGAAGATTCGAATCTAAAGTTAGAGAACTAACTGAGCCCTTAAATCCATCGTTATTTTTGCCTCTTGATGTTCAAAATCCAGTGCAAATAGAAGAAATATTTGAGAATATAAAGAACAATTGGGGACAAATTGACGGATTAGTACACTGCTTGGCATTTGCAGGTCGCGACGAATTGATTGGAGATTATAGTGCTACCTCATCAGAGGGTTTTGATAGAGCTCTTAATATAAGTGCATATTCATTAGCACCTTTATGTAAAGCAGCAAAACCACTTTTTAGTGATGGTGCTGGAGTTGTCTCCTTAACTTATTTAGGATCAGAGAGGGCGATTCCTAACTACAATGTTATGGGAGTTGCAAAAGCAGCTTTAGAAGCTTCAGTGAGATATCTTTCTGCAGAACTTGGACCAGAAAAACAAGTCAGAGTTAATGCAATAAGTGCTGGACCTATAAGAACACTTGCGAGTTCTGCTATAGGTGGCATTTTAGATATGATTCACAACGTTGAAGAAAAGGCTCCTTTACGCAGAACAGTCACTCAAACAGAAGTAGGTAATACTGCTGCTTTTTTATTAAGTGATCTCTCTAGCGGCATTTCAGGCCAAACAATTTATGTTGATGCAGGTTATTGCATTAATGGAATGTAAACTAATTTTTGTAAATAAAAATGTCAGCTCTAAGGCAATCTGAAATAAAAAGAAAAACAAATGAAACAGATATTTCTGTATTTATAAACATAGATGGGAAAGGGATTTCCGACATTGATACTGGTATACCATTCCTAGATCATATGCTTCACCAAATATCAAGTCATGGTTTGTTCGATTTAAAAATAAAGGCAATTGGAGATACCCATATTGATGATCATCATACAAATGAAGATGTAGGAATTGCATTAGGCAAAGCATTTTCAAAAGCCCTAGGAGAAAGAAAAGGAATAAGCAGATTTGGACATTTCTTTGCTCCATTAGATGAAGCATTAGTTCAAGTCACTTTGGACTGCTCTGGCAGACCACATTTATCTTATGATCTTCAATTGAAAGCTCCTAGGATAGGAAATTATGATACTGAACTGGTAAAAGAGTTTTTTATTGCCTTCGTAAATAACGGTGGTATTACACTCCATATTAATCAAATACGAGGTAGTAATTCGCATCATATAGTTGAGGCTTGCTTTAAAGCTTTTTCAAGAGCAATGAGAATGGCTACAGAAATAGATCTGAGAAGAGCTGATTCAGTTCCAAGCAGTAAAGGAATGCTTGAAAATCAATAAAATATGAATTTTTTCGAATAAGCCACAATTCAATTGATTTTTGGCGAAAATAGAAAAAAAAATTATTTTATTGTGACTAATTTACAAGATAAAAAAATTAATGAAGTTAAAAGTTTTAATAAAGAAGATTGGTCTAGTGCGTATAAAAATGTAGAGAAAGAGCTAACAAAGGAACCATTAACAATTCGCAAAGGTGAGAAAATTAATGATTTAAATGGAACATTATTAAGAAATGGACCTGGGATATTAGAGAGAGGTGGACAATGGGTACATCATCCATTTGATGGGGATGGAATGATCACATCAATAAAATTCGAAAATGGTCAACCATTCTTGACAAATAGATTTGTAAAAACCAAAGGTTACTTAGAAGAAGAAAAAATAAATAAATTTATTTATAGAGGTGTTTTTGGGACTCAAAAGAATGGAGGTATTTTAAATAATGCCTTAGATTTAAAATTCAAGAATATCGCTAATACTCACGTAGTTAAATTGGGAGATGAAGTTCTTGCATTATGGGAAGCAGCCGGTCCACATGCCTTAGATCCTGATAGTCTTGACACTATTGGTTTATCAACATTAAAAGGGGTGCTCAAGCCTAACGAAGCATTCAGTGCTCATCCTAAAATAGACTTAAACTCAAATGCATCTCAAGAACTCTTAGTAACTTTTGGAGTTCAAACCGGGCCAAAAAGTACTATAAGAATAATGGAATTTAATAATGCCGGTAAAAATCCAGGTGAGCTCCTATATGATAGAAAAGATAGTTTTAATGGCTTTGCATTCCTTCATGATTTCGCAATTACAACTAATTGGGCAATATTCTTACAGAATGCTATAGACTTCAACCCTCTTCCATTTGTAATGGGCCAAAGAGGTGCAGCTCAATGTTTAAAGTCGAATCCAAATAAGAAAGCCAAGTTTTTTATCATCCCCAGAGAAAGTGGATTGTTTAGAGGTCAGCCCCCATTAATAATCGATGCTCCGGAAGGATTCGTTTTTCATCATGTAAATGCTTATGAAAAAGATTCCAAAATAATATTAGATAGTATTTTTTATGATGATTTTCCATCAGTTGGTCCAGACGAGAATTTTAGGGATATTGACTTTGATAAATATCCAGAAGGAAAACTGAAAAGATCAACTATTGATTTAAAGAAAAAAACTAGTGAGCTTGAGACTATAAGTGAACAATGTTGTGAGTTTGCTGTGGTTAATCCTAAAAATTTAGGATTAACAGCAACTTTTAGTTGGATGGCAAGCACAACTGAAAAGCTAGGTAACGCTCCACTTCAAGCAATAAAAAAAATAAATTTAATTTCAAAAGAAGAGATTTCTTGGTCAGCAGGACCAAGTGGATTTGTAAGTGAACCAATTATGGTTCCATCAGAAAACTCTTCTAAAGAAGATGAGGGATTTTTATTTATACTTTTATGGAATGGAGAAAGAAGAGGAAGCGATTTAGTGATATTGGATGCTAAAGATTTAAAGGAATTAGCTATTTATCAGTTACCAATATCTATTCCTCATGGCTTGCATGGGTCTTGGGTGAGCAATTAATTAGGGAAATATTTTAACAATTGAGGAATAATTTTTTTAAGTGCTTTCGCACGATGGCTATACAAATCTTTAATTTCGTTATTCATCTCGGCGAAAGTTAATTTACTTGAAAGCTCCTCAAAAATAGGATCGTAACCAAAACCACTTTTTCCTCTTGGTTTTAGAATAATATTTCCAAAACATTTAGCTTCTGATTCTAAAATCACATCCCCATTTGGAGAACAAACACAAATATTTGCGATGAAAAATGCACCTCTATTTTCTTCTCCATCAAGTTCAGTTAAAACTCTTTCTATTCTTTTTTGATCATTTTCTGCATATCTAGATGAGTAAATTCCCGGCTTGCCATCCAAGGCATCAATACATATTCCCGAGTCATCGGCAATAGCATAGTTACCTGTCTTCTGGGAAACTTCGCTTGCCTTTTTGATTGCATTCTCCCTAAATGTAATTCCGTTTTCTTCAACTTCTATTGATTCTGGTTGAAGCAATAATTGGCAATTTACATCTAAAAGTAAATTTTTATATTCTTCAATTTTGCCCTGATTTTTGCTTGCTAGGTATAGTGTTTTCATTTTTTATTTTTTACAGTATTTATAAATTTTTGGCTCCATTCCAAAACCTGATTTAAATTTTTTTCTGATGTTGCTTCGCAATATATTCTTAAAAGAGGCTCGGTTCCAGAGAACCTAAATAATAGCCAAAAATTATTATCCATTCTCAATTTTAAACCGTCTATATTTGAAATATCTATAATCTTATTACCACATATTTCTGAAGGAATATTGTTATTAATAAATTTTTTAAAAATATCTTTTTCTGACTGATTTGGGAATTTAATATCAATTCTTCTATAAAAACTTGGACCAAATTTTTCTTGAATTTCATCTAAAGTTTCATAAAGATATTTTGAATTTTCTGCTATCCCATTTAATAAAATCATAGCTGCATATAAAGCATCTCTCTCAGGCATAAAGTCTCCGAAACCTACTCCTCCTGATTCCTCACCTCCAATAAATATTTGTTCCTTAATCATTTTTTTTGCAATATGTTTAAAACCTACTGGGAGCACAATAACCTCTCTATTTTGCTTTTTAGAGATATTACTAATAATGTCTGAGCCACTAACAGTTTTAAGCACTGGATATGAATTCTTATTCTTTTCTCCTAAATAACTTATAAAAAATGGTAATAAAGCTTGAGTACTGCAATATCTTCCTTTTTCATCGATTACAGCAATTCTGTCTCCATCACCATCAAAAATTATGCCTAAAGTTTTAAAATCTTTTTTGGAATTTCTTTTTAATATTTCAGTCAAGTTGTCTAAATACTTTAGAAGCGGTTCAGGAGGATTACCTCCAAAAAAAGGATCATAATCTACTCTAATTTCAGTAAATGGTTTCGAATCATAATCTTCAAAGATCTGATTAATACAATTTGATGCTGAACCATGCATAGAATC